>CAZPCF010000005.1:0-22621 GCA_964585045.1 uncultured bacterium | reverse complement strand
CCTCCGACCGCACGCACCCCAAGCGTGTGCGCTACCAGGCTGCGCTACGCCCCGACGTAACCTATTTATAAAAAATCAATCAAAACGTCGGTGGCAGTCCTGATTTCCTTGAAATCTCCCCCATAGAAATCAGGGCGCCCCGACATTCAAACCAGACAAAATGGAGCGAAAGTATATCAAATTTCTGTAGTTCTGTCTTTTTTTCTGGGTCTTTGCTTAAGACTTTGCCTTAAGGAAAGCCGCCAAACTAAAGGGATGGGTTTTACGAAGGGCGAGACAAATCCCAATGAAGGTGTTCCCGACATCCATGGCAAGAACTTGAAGCGGCTTTAAATGGATCGGGCTTCCCTCCCCGAGGCAACCGCAATCGGCGGGAAGGGCCCCGGTCACAAGACGCGTTGTGGCGATCAGGAGTACAAAGCTCCAGGACATAACGGCCAGCACAAGCGCGCTTACCCGCGGCAAATAGCCCAAGATCAAAAAGGCTCCAAAGAGGAACTCGATCCAGGGGATCACGTGCGCAAGGAACGGGATGACCGCATAGGGAATGACCTCATAAGCGGCCATGCCTCCCTGGAAATTCTCGACGGGTTCCATGAGCTTGGTAAATCCGGAATATGCAAAAACCAACCCCAGGAACATGCGGCCGAGAAAGAGGAACTTGTAGCTTTTTTCTTCCTGTTTCAAACGGCTCATTGAACGGCACCTTTCAGCGGGGCCGGCACAAGCGGCTCCGGTTTCTTTTCAGCGGGAGATTTCGGCGGCAGGCCAAGGACCTTACGGATCGCGTTCTCCCCGCGCTCCTGCACCTCTTTGGGGCCCACGAATCTTTCTTCCCCGAGAAAGAACGTCGGCGTTGCAGTCACTTGCCGCTTGTTCCCTTCCTCTTTTTCTGTATAGATCGCGCGCGTTACTGCGACATCTGTCATGCATTTTTCAAAGCGATCCATATCCGCGCCAAGTTCCCGGGCATATCGCACCAGGATCTCTACCGGCGGAACATTCGAAAACGCCCATTCCTGCTGTTTTCCATAAAGCAGATCGTGGTAAGGCCAGAATTTTCCTTGGCGATTCATGCACTCCGCAGCCTGGTGTGCATAGATAGACCATGGGTGTGAAGTGAGCGGAAAATGCTTGTAGGTCAGCTGAACCTTCCCGGGATAGTTCTTAAAAAGACCTTGAAGATCCGTCTGCACGGCACGGCAGGAGGGACAATCGAAATCGCTGTATTCGACGATCTTCACGGGAGCATTAGAAGGCCCTTGAACTTTTAAAACCGTAAGAAGTCCGGAAACCCCGGTCATGGATTGTGACGGCAAGACCGGCGCGGGCTTATTTCTTTTTATAAAAAAAACAGCTCCGGCCAAAAACAGAACGAGTAAGACGCCCGCAAGGATCGAACGAAGATTTATTTTCATATTCCAGGGGTTATTTTTCCGGTCTAATGCGCTTTTTCAAAAGGCCAAAAACTTCAACTTCCGTTCAATGAGCTGGAAAAATACTTCATGACATCCACTTGGGTCACGATCCCGACAAGCGTGCCGTCCGGCTTGGTAATGGGGATGCAACCGTACTTTTTGAACGCCATGATATCCACCGCATGCCTCAACGTATCCCCGGGCCCTAACGTTACGGGATGTTTTGTCATCACATATTTTAAAACAAATTGGTCCATTTCATCCTGATCATAAAAAAAATCGCCATCTTCGGTCCGATGAGGCGCCAGGCACCGCGCTAAGTCACTGCGGGTGAATATCCCGGCGATCCGGTTCGCGTCATCCACTACGGGAACGTGCCGGATCCCATGCGCGCGGAATTTCCCTTCCACAGCGCTCACCGGATCCTCTATGTGCGCCGTGATAAGGTTCGTGACCATGATCTCCTTCAAAGGAATGTCTTTCATGATTTCCCCTCCAATTGGATCTGCATTTGCGGAGCATCTTTCAACATTTTTTCGATGTTTTGAAGTATTTCTTGAGCCTTTTTATTCTTAGGATCAAGCTTCAGGACATTTCCCAAGGCCTCTTTCGCACCTACGGGATTCTGCCTGCCGAGGCATGCAAGCGCCAGCCCAAAGTGGTTTTCGGCGTTGCTCCAATCCTTCGCGATCGCTATCTGGAATTCCTTTTCGGCAACGTCGAAATGCTGCGTTTGATTAAAAACATACCCGAGATTCTTGTGGAACCGAGCTTCCGTCTTAGTGTCCCTGGTATAGCGAAGCCCCTCCTGAAGCAGCGAAACCGCGTTATCATAGTCCCCTTTCTGGATTAATGCTACTGCGAGTGTTCCATAAACATCCGGATCGTCTTTTTCCATCTGAAGGACTCTCACAAGGGCCTGAATGCAATCGTCCCATTGCCCTAACTGATAATGGATCTGCGCAAGGCCCTTCAGACAACCGGCGCTCAGATCTATCGCACACGCCGCACGGAAATGCTCGATCGACGCCGTAGGCTGATTGGCTTTGTAGTAGAGCTTCCCGAGATAATTATGGATCTGAACGATCTCGCCCCTATTCTTAGTAAGCGGAAGTGCTCTTTTTAAATAACGCTCGCTATCACTGAAACGTTCCTTGTTGAAATAAGCGATCCCGAGATTGAGCATCGCCTTCACATTGCTCGGATCTTTTGAAAGCATACCTTCAAATTCACGGATCGCATCATCATATTGTCCTTTCGCCATGGCGACAGCGGCAAGGTTCGCTTTCAGTATCGGATTCTCCCGATCGATCGCGAGACCCCTGGAATAGGCTTGATAAGCCCCCAGAGGATTATTTTGGGCCATACAAATATCCCCAAGTACCGTGAAGGCCTGGACTTTTTCGAGATTTTGGCTCCGGAAACGGAAACCTTGCACCGCCTGAGTAAGCTCTTTCGTAGCATTTTGATAATCGTTCATTTTGTAATAAAGGATCCCGAGATCAAAATGGATCCGAGGATGGTTGGGAAGGATCGAGACCGCCATTTTCCAGGCCCTTAACGCATCGTCATATTGCCCCAGGGTCAAATAAAGAACTCCTAATGTATAATAAAAATCGAACGGCTGATCCATGGCGGCTAATTTAAGATAGGAACCCAAAAGGCTCTGAAGTACCATCGGCGGTAAACTTGTCAGACCTTTTTTAAAGTCCATCGCCCGGGTTTGCAGGATGATCTCGTGATTCTCGCGGTCGAACCTCGCAGGAAGCTGCCTTTCCACCACCGGATACATGATGCTTGAGGGATCCCTGGTATGAACAGCTCCAAAAAGGTGGGCGAGCTCGTGGGTCAGAACGGTTTCTTCCTGGATCTTGTAGAGTTTCTCCGTCGGATAGCGTAAAACAAGATACCCCGAGAAGGGGCGCGCCTGGCCGAGCGTATCAAGGTCCCGGGGGTCCATCATGGCTTTGAGATTTTTCCCCGGTATCCGGCTAAGACCGATCATGATATCCACATCGCCCAGCGGGTACCGCGACATGAGATCTTCGATCAGGACCAGTGTTGTTTCGCGCTCGGAAACTGTCGGCCATTCATACCACTTCGCGGGGACGAACCGGATCCGGAACTCGGTTTCAAAGATCCTGGAGGCGTAGGCGAGGCGCCGTTCGAAGTTGGAGCGCCAATTCGGCATCGCCTTTATTTCGGGCGTGACCGCAACCCCTACCCGGACTTCCTTAAATGCCGCCGCCGGTACAGGGGTGGGCAATGCCAGGGTCGACAGACTGAAGATCAGTAAAAAAATCCCGATCTTCTTCATGGGCGGAAGTAGTTGGCGAATAAAACCTTGATCGCGATAAAAAAGTCCCGGGACTTGATCTTTTTCCCTTCGCTCGCCGTCCTTCCGTTATAGCGGATCGGCAGCTCGAGGATCTTCGCTTTTTTCCTTGCAAGCTTTGCGGTCACTTCAGGCTCAAAATCAAAACGCTGTGCGCTGAGTTGTAATGCGGACATTAAATTCTTACGGATGAGCTTATAGCAGGTCTCCATATCGGTCAAACAGGTGCCGAAAAGCAGGTTGGTAACCCAAGTGAGGAACCGGTTCGCAAGGTAATTGGGAAAAGCCATTCCGTGCGGGAATCCTTTCCCGAGGAAACGGCTCCCGTAAACGACCTCTGTTTCCTTCCCGAGGATCGGCTCAAGTAACCGCGGCAACTCGGAAGGATCGTATTCGAAATCCGCATCCTGCACCACCACAATATCCCCCCGGGCATGTTCAAGCCCCCGGAGAATGCTGTAACCCTTGCCGCGATTCTGATCATTGCGGAACACCTGGATCCGTCCTGCGATATCTTTTTCACTTAAAAGCTGGAGGATCTCATGGGTCCGGTCCTGGCTGTGGTCATCCACCAGGATGATCTCATAATCCACGGGGAAACGGACCTCCCCGATCTTTTCCACAAGCCGCCCGATGGTCTTGGCTTCATTATAAGCTGGAATAATGATCGAAAGTTTATCCATACATGCGGTGGAATTAGTTCTCGCCCTCGAAATCAATAAAAAACGAGTTTTTCACGCCTTGCCATCAAACACGATTCAGCAGTTTAACCCTAGCTCAAGGGGCTGTAAAATGGTTTCTCAAATGGATCAACGTTCTGAATTCCTCTATCGTAATATTTTCGGATGGATCGCCGGCGCTGCTTGCGCGGGGATGATCTTCCACGCTGACAGAATCACGTTTTGTGCCGTAGTCAAAAACCTTTAAAAAAATAGCCCCACGTGCTTTTTAAAAGGCACGTGGGGCTATTTCAGATCCTTAATTGTAAAATTCAGCGGGTATTTTTCGTTTGGTTCTGGGCTTGGCTTTGCGCCAAAGCCTGGCTAACACGCTTGAGGCTTTCTATCCTCGCCTTTCTTTCGTCGGGAGTTCCTGATCCAACGATCTTGGCAAGTGTTGAGATGGCTGTTGCCTTGTCATTGACTGAAGCTGAATTGGAAACTTGAGCAGGTGAACTGCTTTTTGTTTTGGAAACAGCTTGAGTAGGCAGATTGCTTTTTGTTTTAGAAACGACTTTGGTGGGGACAACCTTCTCAGCCGGAGGGGTTTGCCATGTCGTCCCGGCATTGGCCGTCGCTTCTTTCTGAGATTTAGCTTTTTTGCCCCAGCCCCAATCAAAAGCTGAAAATACCAATACGCAGACAATGCAAAGAACGAGGCTGATTGTCTTTTTCATATTTAAATCCTCCTTTGCGCTTAAAGACCTCCTGGGGCCTTCAAATCAGCATTTGAATAGTCCAACTTATGTTGTATATTAGCAAAAACTATATGCCAAAGCAAGAAACCCTCATCCCTCAACCATGCAAGTTTTCTCTGCCCTGGATAGGTAATTTTTTGTTCTACGGGACGGTTCTGGCTATTATCGCTTTTTCAGAGTTACCTTCTCTGGCCCCAGAGAACTTTCTATTGAGAAAAGAACTTTTTTCCGGGAATGAGAAGATTTTTCGAGCGCTTGGTTCGGATTTTTCTGTTTTTAAGCCTCATCTCCCGGAAAAAGGAGCCGTGAGTTTCCTTATGGACCTCCCTTATCACCCTTATGCCCCGATCTCGGAACAGCTTTATATGGCTCAGAGCTATTTGGCGCCGCTTATTCTTAATATACTTCCGAATGAAGAAATCGCGATCGTTTATTGCTCTAAAGGATTTATTGCGAACGGTTGGATGCAAAGCACGGGATACCAGTTAAAAATCGCCCTTGCCGAAGGAAAAGGTATCGCTGAAAAAAAACGATGAGCCTCTTTACAGCTTTCTTCTATCCGACACTTCTCGGCTTTTTGACCCTCTCGATAATTCTCCGCCAGGTTCCACTTCCCAACCGTACTTTATTTTTTTGGGGAACATCCTTCCCTGCCGGAGCCGGTCTTTGTTCACTCATTCTTTTTGCTTCCTACCTCATCCTGCCATCCCAAGCAAAGTTCGTTTCCCTGGCCCTAAGCCTCATAGCCGCCGTCTGTTTGTTGGGATATTGGCTCCGCCATCCCCAAAAAGATATAGCTCAACCCCATACCCGGATCTGGCAATTCGACTTGAAAGATAAGGGCATGCTTTTGAGAATACTGCCTTCCTTCTTAAGCTTTCTTCTTTTTGCGATGACCCTCGTCACCGTACTTCAATTCTATTCTCTGTCAGTCCCGATGGATATTTTTGGTGGTGGCGATACTCGTTATTTTTGGACGCTGAAAGCAAAATTCTTTTTCCGTTCTCCGGAGGAATGGCAGGGGATGTTCTCGCCCAAACTTTTTTGGGCCCATACGGATTACCCTCTGCTCTTTCCCGGCATCCTTGCGTGGGGATGGAGTTGGCTGGGCCATGAATCCCTGCTTTGGTCCCCTCTTGTCTCCCTCGGATTTTATGTCTCCTGCACAATGCTCCTGGTCTGGTATCTCTCTGCTTATGTTTCTTGGACAACGGGTTGGATCGGCGGTACATTTTTTCTTGTTCTCATGCCCTATTTGCGTTGGTCGATCTACCAATATGCCGATGTCCCACTGACTTTTTTTATAACCGCATGTGGCTTGACCTTAATGGCAGCACTCCGCTCCGATCAGAAAAAGATCTTTATCATTTCCGGCCTTTTGGGAGGATTCGCGGCGTGGACAAAAAACGAAGGGCTTCTATTCATCGTGTGGGTTTATGTTGTTTTGGGCGCTGCTTGCGGTTTAAGATATCATGGAGGATCCGGAAAACCTTTTGCGCCCCTTCTTGGATTCTCCTTAGGTGTTCTTCTGCCTTTTTTTGCTTTCAGTTTCATTAAATTCTTCCTGGTACCTCACGGAAACTATTTAGGACCTGGACCTGCCTTTCAAAACCATCAAGGGTTTTTCCTTTCCGGGTTGGAAAAAACTTTTACGATTCTTAAAGCCTTCTATGTCTTGATGGTCCCTTTCAAGGAATGGAAAGGACTGTGGGGATTTTTCATTGCAGCCGTTATCGTTTTGGGGATAAGGAAAGAAAAGGCCCCAAATGATTTTGCTTGGGTTCTTTTTTGGGTCATTGTTCTTATAAACTTCGGGTATATCCTCATATTTCACATCACCCCTCATAACTTAGCATGGCATATCACAACTTCCCTGAATCGGCTTTTACTGCACTCGGGGGGACTGGCCCTTGCCTTTAGCTTTGAGCGTTTGACGTTCGCCCGCAAAAAAATTTAAAGCATCATTCCCGGTTCGCGACAAAATCCTCAAGCGGCATTCGGGCAGATAAAAAAGAAGCCGTCCCGCCCCACCCTTCGGGTGATGCGGAACGGCTTTCGTGGAATATCCGGAGAAACTAGGCCTTCACTTAGAGCTGGGCATTGGCTTGACGCCGCAATTGATTCTCCGCAAAAGCCTTCTCACCCAAAATCTTACGCGCGAGCTCTTCCTTATTCTGACCGTTGTAGTAGTCATATTCCATCACAGCCAAGATCCTGAGCATGGTCATGATATCCATACTCGCGACAGAAGGATTATTCGTCAAAGTCTCATTAATTTTGGTCATGTAAAAATCGGCGGAATTTAAGATGGCAACATTTTCTCGATTCTTATAAACCGCCACTACAGCATTTATGGCCTGTTTCTTCTCGTCTGCGCTCATCTGATTCCACAAGGACATGTCCTGGCTTAATTGGCTCATCATATCCCCAAAAGCCATGCCCGTTCCCTGTTTTTCTGCCGCCGCCGGTTTTTTCTCTGTCTTGATGCTCAAGAAACCCAAGCATAAAACCACCGCCAAAACACCCAACACGATCATTCCTGCGCGCTTTGTCATTGTTCTTCCTTTCTGTTGAAAATTTTAATGACTCATATTACATATACTTTTTCAAAATAGCTGTTGCTTCTAAGATCTGACGGTCTTCCGCTGGGGTCCCCACGGGACCGTTTTCCACAATTCGGTCCGGGGTCAGTCCGACTCCATCGATCACCTTCTCTGCAGGCGTGACGTACTTCGCTGTAGTTAACTTCATTCCACTCACCTCGTCAAGGGGAATGATCGATTGGACCGACCCCTTTCCGAATGTTTTGACCCCTACGAGTGTCGCCCGGTGATGGTCTTGAAGAGCTCCTGAAAAAACCTCGGAAGCGCTCGCTGTTTTCTCGTTCACAAGGATCACCAGAGGCAAGTTGGTAGATCCTTTCCCATAGGACGAAAAATAGTCCTTCCTTTGTTCTTCGATCTTGCTTTGCACGGAAACGATCCTCTTGCCCTTCGGCAGGAACCGCTCAGCCAAGGAAACGGCCTGGGGCATCAATCCCCCGTCATTGTTCCGGAGGTCGATGATCAGTGCTTTCATCCCCTTTTTTTTAAGATCTTTCAGGGTTTTATCCGCCTGTTCGGTCGTATTTTCCTGCCAAGCAGCGATCCGTATATAAGCGAGCGATTTCCCGATCTTATGGGCATCTTGGATCGCCTGGATCTCGATCTTCTGACGTTGGATTTTAATGTCCAAGATCTCATGTGACGGTTCTCTGAGAATGGTGACCACCACCGGCGTGTTCGCATCACCCCGGAGCAAGGACGCCACATCCGGGATGGTTTTATTCTCCATAGAAATCCCGTCGATCTTTAAAATAATATCGTTGGCAAGAAGTCCCGCTTTTTCCCCTGGTTTTCCGGGTTCGACGGCCGCGATCACGATCTGGGGACCCATCATTTTCAAAATAATCCCGATCCCGGCATATTCTCCTTTCATGCTGATCAGAAGAAGCTGATATCGCTTGGGATCGATGAACTCCGAATATTTATCCAAAGAACTGAGCATTCCTTTAACGGCCTGATAAAGCAATTCGCGGGGACTCACGTTCCCCGGATAGGCCTCCCAGATAGCTCCGATCGCCTTGGAGAACAGCTTTAATTCAGCGATGAGACCCTCGTCTTCTTGGGCACGCAGAAGCGGAAGGGACAGAACTACCAGGGTCAGGAGGAGGACAAGGACAAAGTGACGAACTCTTCTTCCCAATGCTTGATGACTCCTTTATCATCGAATACGGCTAAAACACGTATGGTTTGTTTTTTATGCTTCAACTGTGCGAATACGCGGGCCGAAAAATTTTCGGAGGATACGGTGAACACCCCGGACTGAATTGCCGCCTCTAAATGAGTTTTTTCATTATCATCCAGATAACCGCTATTGGCAAGAGCCTGAGGCACAGAAGAAAGATCCTCGAAAGCCAGATCATCCTTCGTTCCCTCGCGCCTGTCGCGGCCTTCCCGGAAAACAACGATTTTTTCACAAAGGGCCGGATCAAGCCCGAGCGCCACAAGAACAGGCCGGGATGCTGTATTCAAATTAATAAGTCCTGAACTTTCGATCGTAACATAAGGCAAGAGTCTTTCGTAAAGTTCGCTGGTCATGCCTTTGACATAGCGAAGCTCTTGCAGCGTCTTGAAATCTCCATTGCGCGGAAGATACGAAGGCTTCAATCCCTTGTAATAGTAACTTTCAGCACCCAATAAAGAGGCATGATCATCTTCATCCCGCCAGTCCAGGATCGCCTCGGCGAGGGCCCTGGCCTGGTCATTGCTCTTGACCCCCATTGCCAGGAAAAGCCTCTGGAAGATGTCGGGCGATTTTATCCGGTTAATATTTATTTTCCGTTCCTCGTCCGTGAGACCAAAACGGAATTCCGGTTCTTGAGTCTCAAACTTGTTGGAAGGAGGTTCCGAAGGATAAGAAACAGAAAATTCTCCCCCGTTAATTTTAACGGTTTGAAACTCCGGCTCATTCCGGCTCCAAGGTTGCGTCAGCGCATCGAACGGCAAGCGGTGTTGCTTGTGCTTGAGAAGAACATAGATCGATTTCCGGACTCCGGCCTCTCCGACCATCCGTAATTTCTGACGTGTCTCCAGCCGGGAGATCACTTGTATCTTTTGACGGACCGCATACCCCACCGCCAGGCCGAACAAACTCATGGAGACCAGAACAAAAAAGACAAGAATGAGGATACTGCCTTGTGAGCCCCTCGTGGGCCTGTGACCCGTCATGTTCTTTCCCCCGGCATCAAAACGAGCGCTTTTTGGGAGCCCTTTCCCTTCCAAGAAAGCGGCACGTTTGACGCAACAAGTTGTCAAAACACTCGAAGATAACGTCCTTACCATTCCGATTGAGTACAACGACCGATGCAAGCCCTGGGACCATAGACTAATAGATCTTTCTATCTTGGGAAGAAACAAGTGTGCCCCCCCTGGCCTTGGCGGGGCTCAGCTCATCTATTTTCTTTTCCAAACGATCGCTGCGCTCAATCAACTGATCGATCTTGGCATTAAACTGATCGAAGTAACGCTTCATGTATTTATCCAACCCCTCGGGCTGATAAATACCGCCGTCGTTTTCGATCTTACGATCTGAGGCCATATTCCAGGCCACACCCACCTCCTGCACGGCCTGATCCTTCGAGGAAACTTCGGTTGCCGCCTGAAGGCCCGTCGAGCAAATCCATAACCCCGCCAAAAGAAACACCCCCACATTTTTTTTCATGGAACACCTCCCATCCCTAATGTACATTTTACCAGCTTTTAAAAACCGTTGCTTCGCGGGACAAAAATCTCTAGCCCCTGGGCAGAAATTTTTCCCGATCGACCTCAAAAACACGGATTACGGTCCCGCCGGACAAGGATCCCTTTTCCAAGAAAGGTTTAAAAAAAGTCATTCCTTGGCCCTTGAGATAATAAAGTCTGAAAAGAACAGACCGAATAAGCCGGGCATCCGCGACCACGCAATAAAAAACGCCAGCATCCTCGATCAAAAGCACGGAGACATCTGAAACACTCCTAGAGTAATTTTTTTCGACCAACTTCCCTTGATCCACGTAGAAGAAACTGGCGGGATGCCCTATTAACCCTTGGTGAGAAATCCCGATGAAGGCGTCTTTACTCCCAAGATCGACGCGAATGCCATTCTTAAAAATCAAAAGGTTCTCTTGTCGATTTACTTGGGGAGAGACATTGGCATACTTCAAAAGCTCCCCGGTGATCCTTAAAAGCTCATGAACATAGCTTGTCCCGGCATCATCTCCCAAGATCCCGAAGATCCCTTTCGAGCTTTGCTGCCCCTTTTGATGAATCCCCTGAGCCTTTCTGAAGTCCCATCGAGCCATGACGCTTAATGCAAGGTTCTGTTCGACGAGGTCATTGTAGAGCAAAACATAGGAAGGGGGGAGCTGACCACGACCATGGGTTCTATCAAGCAACTCATTTTTTTGGTCCTGATCCATAGAGGCCGGAAGCTGTAAAAACGCTTCCTCGCGCCCAAGACGGACGATCTTTGAGATCAAATCCACCCCGTCAGGAATTTCCATGCCATTCCCTTGAAGAAAATCTAATGTATCATTCCCGCTCAGGTTAAGCATCCGAAAGATCCCCGCGGCTTCGCGCTCGTCTTCCGTGATCAGGGCCTTTGCGATCCAATAAGTTTCATGATAATGCTGCGTCCCTCCGTCCGCGATCACCGCGCGCTGAGCTACCCCCTTGACAAAATAGCCCGGCGGCCACCAGCTATCGATGATCGCATTGCTCGGGGTTTTGTCACGCAGTTCGATCAAGGCCTCGTGCCAGGTATCATCCATGATAGGTTTTATTCCGGTAGCTACTACATGTGCGGATAATAAGATCATGGGGAGAAGCACAAGGAAGATCAAAAATGTCATGAAAGATCGTGTAAAAACTGTTTTTTTAAGCAACTCCGGCAATTTCCATCGCCCCACCTTTGTCTCCCAAATCTCCAAGATCCGTTTCACTGCAAAACCGGAAAAGATCGAAAGGGGCAGGACGAAAAGAAGGGAGAATCTTTCCGTTTTGAGCGACATGAAAAGGATGGGTATGCTAAAAACAACCAAAAAAATGTACCGGAAAAGTTCATAAAGATCTCTTCGCTTGAAGGCTCTCCAACCCTCCAAAAAAATTCCGGTAAGCATCAAACCGAATGTCACATAATTCCCGGAAAGGAAAATGAGCTTCTTAAGTCCGATCCCATTGGCTTCTCCGACCGTAAGAAAAATATTCGGCCAAATATCGAACCC
Organism: uncultured bacterium; assembly: GCA_964585045.1. GTDB lineage: Bacteria > Omnitrophota > Omnitrophia > Omnitrophales > Aquincolibacteriaceae > Aquincolibacterium. Next base: position 10,649 of record CAZPCF010000005.1, on the reverse strand, counting down.
AGCAAGAGCAAACTTATTCAGGGCCATCCACCCCATTTGGATCGAACTTACAAGTCCTTTTGGTGTTAAGAAAAAGGCCAGGAACACCGCGGCAAAAATAATATAAATGCCCAAAAAACGAAGCCCTTGCCCGATCATCGGAAGCGACTTTGACCTCCTCAATACCCCCAGGAGGAAAAGGCTCGTTAAGAGACAGCTTGGAATAAGGACCAGGATAAAAGGCCACCCACTCCAAAAAAGCGCGTAAAGTCCTGTCAAAAAAGCTGCCGCAACCGCCCCCCCGACCTCATGTTTTTTAGGTTGCTGCAACCCCCCAAAAAGCGTCCCTAGAATGAGCAGCGGAAAAATATAATTATAGGGATCCGTATCGTACCAACCCAGAGCACTCCGTTGGATGAAGATCGGCGATAAGATCAGGACGATCATCCCGACCGCGTTGGCTGCCCAAGGGAATCCAAGGACCAATCCCAACCATCCAAAGATCAAAAGGATCGACAAGGCCAAAACAAGCGGTACATATGCCGTCGCGTCTATTAGAGAGATTCTGGGATCTAACGCACGCATCAACCGATAGCAAAAAAGTCCGACATACGGATGCAACGAACAGGTCTCCCAATGGCCGTGGGGTGCCCGCATAAGCGGTTGGAAATATTGTCCATTTTTTTTGATATCCGCGATGCGGCCTGTTGAAAGCAACCGCTCGGTCTGATAGAGATAGTGATAGGGATCCGCTTCGAGCAGATAAGGTTGTTTGCCGTGGCGCGTTCTTTCAATGCCTGCCGCCACATTTTGAACCGCTTGCAAGTATTGAGTTGGCTCTTCTTTTTTCAGGAACTCGACTCGGAGAGATACTAACTGATCTCTTTCGGGACCCGGGACCTGAGGGAGATTCTTTGCAAGGGCTTTTTGCACCTGCGCCATCATGGCCTGGTCCACAACATCACGGGCGATCGATTTCGGAGAACGGAAGGAGAGAGAGAGACCTCCGTGGAGGACATAAGTGCGGAAGTAGATCGCCATAAAAACAATGGCAAGAAAAACCACTAGCCATTTCAAGAGAGGGAAAAAACGATTCTGGATCTGCATCCCATCAAGCTGCTTTCGTTAAAAATCCTTGAGTTCTAAAAGGTCTAGAGCATAATAGACTAAAATTGGTCACCTATGAACCCCAAAATTTTGATCATCATCCCTGCTTTTAATGAAGCCAGAACTGTTGCCACGCTTCTTGAAGAGATCCGAACAGCCTTCCCTCAGGCGGACAGGATTGTCATTAATGATGGTTCGCATGACCCCACCGAAGAAAACGCCCTAAAAACCGGAACTTTTGTGGCGACTCTCCCCTTCAATCTGGGCATCGGGGGTGCGGTACAAACTGGCTTTCAGGTCGCTCATGACGGGAATTATGACGTTGCGATCCAAGTCGACGGCGACGGCCAGCATGATCCAGCTTATATCCGTAATCTTGTAAAACCCATCTTGGAAGGAAAGCTTGATCTATGTATTGGGAGCCGTTTTCTGGAGAATCCCTCCGGTTCTTATCGGTCTACTTTCGTAAGACGAACCGGGATCCGGTTTTTTCGCCGCCTCCTTGAGCTCCTCACCGGTCTTTATTTGACCGATCCCACCTCCGGCTTCCGTGCTACGGGCAAAAAGCTGATCGAGATCTTTGCAGACTTCTACCCTATCGATTTCCCGGAACCAGAAGCGATCAAGATCGCAAAGCGCCACGGTGCTAGGATCGGGGAGATCCCGGTCCAAATGCGCGAGAGACAGGGCGGCCGCTCCTCGATCCGTCATTTCGCAACGTTCTACTACATGGTTAAAGTCACGTTCGCCATACTCATTGATCTGTTAAAGAAGAAAGCCTAGGAGGCCCTTAATGCAAGCCAAAACATTCGCCCTCATTATGACGGCTCTTATCCTCTTTTTTGTGCTCAACTTGATCCGTCGCCAAAAAATGTCCTTTAAATATGCTGTGGTATGGCTTCTTTCAAGCTCCCTCACTATTCTTTTCAGCATCCAAGATACATGGTTACAGACCATTTCAAAGTGGGCCGGTTTTGTATTGCCAAGCAACTTCGTCTTTTTCCTGTTGCTGATCTTTGTGATCCTTTTCTCACTTCTTCTCACCCTCTACATCAATGAGCAGAACAGTCGCACAGAAGCATTGGCTCAGGCGATCGCAAAACTGGACTACCGGCTCAAAAAACTCGAGAAGAATGGCGAGAAAAAAACCTGAGACGGGACTTCGTGTCGGATCCTTGTGAGGAGATAAAAAACGGGGTTATTTCCGCTCGGAATCAAGAAGCAAAAAATCGTCGTTCAAAGGTGCTTGCCCTGCTTCTTGAGAAAAATTCGTTTCCCCCAAGGGGCCCTGCTCGCCATCGCCGGGCGCTCTCCCGGTCTCATCGTCGAACTTCTCCTCAAGCATTTCCCCTCGAATAGCCATTTCCAGATAGGCGGCTAGATCTTCACGTCTCATGTCCCGTAATTGGGAGACAGTTTCAAGCGCCATCGGCGCCTTTCCCATCTGCACATAGGCCAACCCAAGACCATAATAAGCCTCGGCAAAATCAGGAAAGGATTCGATCGCCTTTTTAAAATGCTCGACCGCTGCGATCGCGTCTTGTTTCTCGGTAAGGGTGAACCATCCAAGACCAAAATGAGCTTTGGTGTAATTCGGATCGGCTTCCAGGGTTTTTTTAAAATTTTCGGCAGCCAGCTCGGGCCGGTTGCCGGGGCCCGCATACGTTGAAGCTAAATTGAAATAGGCCTCCGCATAGGTCGGATCGATGCGGACCGCCTGTTCGAAAGAACCGATCGCGCTTTGGATCGATTCCCCCTGTTTCAAATAGATCAGCCCGAGAAGATTGTAGACCGGGGCCTGGCCCGGGGCCCTTCGCAAAATCCTCTGCAACACATCGATCGCTTCGTTGTACTGCTCCTCCTGAAAAAACTTCACGGCTTTTTGATAGTCATTCATTTCGACTTCAGCAAAGGAAGCGCCGCTAAAGGATAGGACCAGCAGAAGAAGCCACGCGGCATATTTCACCTTAGGGCTCCTTCGCCTCTTGTAGACCGTTGATGTTTTCAGCCCCGATCAAGGTCCTGGAAATATCAAGAGTGCATTTGATAATATCCGAACCTTTTGATTTGGGTCCCATGGCATATCGCTGGACCTGGAAAAGATAATCGGATTGTTCCAATAAATTAATAAAGGAAAGAATATTGGTCAGCTGCCCTTCACAGTCAATGCTTGTCTTGTAAATGGAGTAGCTTGGTTTCTCCTCCACATCCCCCGGACGGACACTGGTGATCGTCACGGACTGTTGTTTTGCCAAGGTTTCGATCTTTTTGAGAAGGGCCGCGATGATCCCTTCCTGAGTCATCTCGCTGCTATCCAGATAGATGCTATACTGAGCATACTCTTCTAAGATCCGTTCTTGGAAAGAAACGATGCGCTTGCTGCGTTTGATATTCTCTCTTTGGGCTTTATTTTCCGCATTGACATATTGTTCCTGAGACAGGAACGGACCCACCATGAGGCTATCCATCAGGGCCAAAGCAACGCACACGACCGCTACGATGAATAACGCCTTCCTGACGCCTGTAAGGTTAGCGAAAAACTCTTCTAAATTGATCAGTTTCATTTAAAACCCCTGGGCCAAAACGCACTCGATCACAAAATCAGCAACATCCTGTTTTCCCTCTTTGCGTGATTTTGTCTCTTTGGTCTCCACAGAGCTAAAGTGGTTGGAGTCCCTTAATTGCGTCACAAAAGAAAAAACGCGGGACATGGAACCCGCCGTCCCGGTCAAAGTAACCTGCCCTTCGTTATCATAATTTACTTGGGAAAAATAAAGATCATCCCCGACGAAACCATTGATGATCTTAAGAATCTGAAGCTCTTTGCCACGGCTTTCGAGAAGCTTTTTGACGATCCGGTTTTTTGTTGATATGGAATCTAATTTTTTCGCTTCTTCGCCATATTGATCGCTTGCCGTTTTAAGTTTTAGATTGACCAGTTTCTTGAAATAAATGTTGCTCCCCATGATCAGAGTGGTCAAAAAAAAGATCGCCATGATCAGGATCCCAAGGCTCATGATGTCCCGCCCCCCCTCCCTCACTTGCCTTTTGATCTTTACTTCGCGCAAGAGAAGATTGACCTTCGCTTGGCTCGCATAAGCCAGTACCGAAAAAAGTTCGAAAAAGGATGTTTTGCTCTCCTGATTCACGACGCGCATCGCGGGGTCACTTACGTTGAAGAAATCCCTGTAGTCGAAAGAAACTACTTCAATCTCTTTTGCTTGCGTACTGCCCGAAAGCTTCAGATCATCACCCAAAGTCTCCAACCCCTCAAGAAGCCCCGTCGTTGAGATCAATTGGATAGGCCTTCCGACCCCTTGATCCGCATAAGCCCCTATGGATTTATGTAACTCCTCCAAGAAATCTTCTTTCCCTTGTTGAGGGTTGTTGCGCAGCGCCTCCGCTCCTATGGGAATATTGCGAACAAAAACGACTTGTTTTCCTTCCATCACGGTTAATTCTGAATATTCTTCGCTGATATGTAATCCGCCCAATGCTCCTTGAAGCACCGCCCCTCTCAGAGAATTCACGTAAGTCATTGCCATGCATTCAGATGCAACAATAACCCTGTCAAGGCTCAGACCCGCTTGCTCAAAAATAGACGGAAAACGTTCGCCGATCTTGCGGTTAACGATAAAAAGGAGAACGCTGGTATAGTGCTGGGCAGGGGCGTCCAGACACAGAAAATCGATCACGATCTCATCACGCATATAAGGGGTGAACCGCCCGGCCTGAAGATCGATGATCTTCGCGATCTCTTCTTTTTCTGTGGACGGAATATCAATATTCTTAAAGATGTATTGTTTCGGAGAAATAATGCACAGGCCTTGCGATGGAGTGATCTTTTGTTTTTCGCAGTAAGAAGAAAGGATCGAAGAGATCTCTGAATCGCTCTTGTTGTCGATCTTTTCAGCAACGATCCCTTCAACTGTGAATTTACCTTGGCTCATCCGACCGCATCCGATCTTGAGATATTCCGAGCCTAAGGACAGCACAAGCGTTACAGGAACCGGCATGAACCTCTCAAAAGCATTCAAACCTTTGGCCTTGTTCGATCCTCCCCCCAGTGGACCGGCGGGGTTCTTTTTATCGTTTTTATCTATGAGGGGCACGCAACCCCCACAGGAAAATCGATCATGCTTATCATTTTTTGGTTTTCGCCTCCGTCGGACTCAATTGTAACCTTAACTGTCTCCGGAAAACAATTTCTATTCCATGTCGAATACCACCGATAGCTTTTGGCTCCCGGATCATACGCGTAATATTCCAGCCCAAAAGTTTGAAGGTTTTCTAAAACAGGCCGAAAAGGTTTTTTGATGGGTTGTGCCGTAAAGGCTTCTTCCAAACTATTCCGTTGAAAATCCAGTTTCTTGCTCTTGGGATCGTACCGATACCGCAGATACGCCGGTTTATCTTCGGATGCTCCCTCATGGTCGATGGTCGCGAGAATAAGCCCGTTCTTGTTCCCTTGAAAACTCCATTTTGGATCCATGAACGCATTCCTCAATTCGGTCTTAAATTTCTCGAGGAAGAGATGGGTTTTCCATTCCGATCGATCCTTCGAACCACGGTTCCAGAGGCGAAGTCCCTGGGAAAAGGTCGTGTAGATCGCCCCTGAAAGAAAAGCGGTGATCACAAGCGCAACGATCATTTCGATCAGACTAAACCCTTGACGTCTTCCAAGTTTCATAAGGCACCATGAGGTAAAAAACCCGTGTGAGCGATCGGCGGATTCCCCTGTTTTCCCAAGATATTTCAGCCTCAGCTTCCATCAAATTGTTGTCGGGGCTGATAGACCGGATATTCAGATCGTATTGATAAGTCCGTTTTTTCCCTAACAAGATCTCATGTTTTTGCGTGGGCTGAAAGCCCTGCGGCTTTTCTTGGATCCTTCTTTCGACCTCCCATACTTTCCTTTGAAGAAGCCATTCCGCCTGATCCCAATTTTCAATAACGCTGAGGGCCGATAAAGATCCAATGAGGATCTTTTGAACCGAGATCACACCCACCGTGAGGACCACGACACTAAGGACCACCTCCACGAGCGTGAACCCTTTTTTGCGACCCCTAGGGAACATTCGCCTAAAAAAACAGCTCAAGGAAAACGCTCCCATACTACTTGGAAGGTTCCACTCCCCAATTCACGATATCATCTTTGGTGGATTCAGGTTTCGGATCCTTCCCAAAGGAAAACAGATCGTAATCATGCGGACGGTGCGCTCCCGGAGACTGATATTGGTAGGGACGTTTCCAGGGATCAAGAGGCTGTTTTTCAAGGTAGGGTCCGTTCCAATTTTCGGGACTGGGCGTCGTTGACGGCTTTTGGAGTAATGCGTTAAGCCCCTGCGTGGTGGTCGGGAGAAAGCCATTGTCGAGCTCGTAAAGTTTCAAGGCGGTTGGAATATTGACTTCGATATCAGCCTTGGCCGCCGCTTGCCGCGCTTGTTCCGAACGCCCTGTCAAACGAGGAACGACCATCGCCGAAAGCGTCGCCATGATGATCACCACCAAAATGATCTCAATAAGTGAAAAACCCCGCTGACGAAAAGAAAATCTTCTTTTTTTCATAGAAACCTCACTGGTTAAAAACGATCGCATCAATGCTGAAAACCGGAAGTAAGATCGCCATCGCGATCAACCCTAAAAACAAACCTACCCCCAAAAGGGTGATGGGCTCTACCAATTGGGTCATAAGCCGTGTAGCTTCGTCAACCCGCTGATCATACCAATCGGCGATATCATTAAAGGATCCCTCGAGACTGCCCGTCTCTTCTCCGATCAAAAGCAAGTGGACCGCAAAGAGCTGGAATTTGCCTGAGTTTTTCAAAGCACCGCTTAACGCAGACCCCTGTTCCACTCTTCGCATCGCCACCGAGAGATCTTCCTTCATGGCATCATTCGAGACCGCAGGCACTGCGATCTTGAGCGCTTTAAGAAGCGGAATCCCCCCTTTCAAGAGCATTTCCATGGAACGCGCAAAAGCGGCGAATTGCGCCATAAAAATCATTTTCCCAACCAGAGGAAGGCTCATTTTCCATCGGGCCAATCGGACCTTTTGAACCGGATTCTGAAAACGGTTGTGGGAAATGACCGCAAAGGCCCCGAGGGCCAAAAGCGTTATGACCCCATAGTGCTGGATCCAATCACTTATGCCGAGCAACACTTGGGTCAGCCATGGAAGATCCTGTCCAAATTCTTCAAAAAGTTTTGAGAATTGAGGAACAACATAGGTCAAAAGAAAAATGACCGCAAAAAGACCCAGGGAAGCAACGAGGGCTGGATAAACCAGTGCATTGCGAACTTTTTGGAGCACGGAAGAACGTCGTTCGTGGCAATCCGCCAAACGCGTCAGGGCCTCATCAAGATGCCCCGTATTTTCACCTAGTTCGACCATCGCAATGGCAAAAGGATCAAACACGGGAGCATGTTCGGCCAAAGCGGCAGCAAAAGATTTCCCGTGTCGGACCTCTTCTTTAACGGTCTCACCGATCGACTGGAGTTTCCGGTCTTCAGTCTGCTCTGTTGTCACGGTGAGGGCGGCGAGCAAAGGGATCCCTGACCGGACAAGCCGTCCGAGTTGCTGATAAAAAACAGTAAGAGAGCGGCTTCGGACCCTGCCCCCAAAGAAGCTCGTGCTCCCTCCCCGCACTCCCTCCTCAAGGACCTGCACCGGAAGAAGTCCCATTTCATTGATCTTATCAAGGGCCGCCGCATGCGAATCGGCAGACAGGACCCCCTTGATGAGTTCTTTCCCTTTTTTTGCTTCGTATTTAAACCGTTTCATCAGACACCTGGTGCGCTTGACAGAATTTTTCAAGACGCGTGCGATCGACGCTATTAATAACTAAGAACAATGTCGCGACGGCAAGCTGATCCCCGCTTATTCCCGAACGAATGACTCGAAGAGCCTTGGCCATACACTCTACGGTTTTCTCTCCGTCCGAAAGATTGATCTTGAGGCACAACACGCTCCCCGCCTCCAGAATTTCTCCGATGGTAAGCACCTCTCCCGGAACAGCCCCTGGAGGCAATGGTCGATCCAAGATCTTTAGGAGGATCCCGCCGGCGCTTATGTTCTCCGTCGCGCCTTCCAGCTCGACCTCTGCTAACCCCTCCTTGTTTTTTTGGATCACGGGCGACTTACCGTGACTCTCAACGACCCGAAAAAAAACAGGAGCCTCAAGTCGGATCCTTTTATATTTACGCAAATTCACAAAATGACGGTCTGCAGACGTCATCTCCTCGGATATTTTGTTACCCTCCGTTGCTGGGGCTTCCGATGCTGGAGTCTCCGGTGCTGGGGCCTCCGGTGCTGGGGCCTCCGCGCTTGGCTCGCTTTTTTCGGCCTCTTTGGCCTCCTCCTGGTATATTTTTTCAAAAACAACCTCTTTTTCCGCGGATAAAGGGTTCGTTGGCGTCGGCGGTTCCGGGACGGTGATCTTGGATGCTTCTTTCGGAGAAGAAAATTCCTCATGTTCCGTGACTTCCAATATTTCTTCGGGCGTTGTGACCCCGGAAAGCACTTTGGCCCAACCATCCCGGCGAAGCGTTAACATCCCCTGTTTGACCGCTTGGGCTTTGATCGTCTCCGCGGTCGCGCGCGTCATGATTAACTTACGGAGAGATTCGGTCAGGATGAGAAGCTCCTGGATCGCGACCCTCCCCCGGTACCCCGTTCCATTGCATTGTTCGCAACCACGCCCATGGTAAACTCGGATCTCTTTCTTTGAAACCCCGGTTTCTTTCTCGATCAGCCCTTCGATCTCTGGCGAAATACGAACACTTTCTTCTTTGCAATCAGGACAGATCACGCGAACCAATCTCTGGGCCATAAAAGCCACCACGCTCGAAGCTATCAAATAGGGTTCCACGCCGATGTCCAAAAGCCTTGTCACGCCGCTTGCGGCATCGTTCGTGTGTAAAGTTGACAGGATCAGGTGCCCTGTCAATGCTGATTGAATCGCGATCTCGGCAGTTTCCAAGTCCCGGACCTCTCCGACCATCATCACATCGGGATCTTGGCGCAGCATACTCCTCAACCCGTTCGCAAAAGTCAACCCGATCTCGGGATTCACATGGATCTGACTTACCCCCTCCAGTTCATATTCCACCGGATCTTCGATCGTGATGATCTTCCGCGTAGGAATATTCAACCGGTTCAAAGCCGCATAAAGGGTTGTGCTCTTTCCGCTCCCGGTCGGCCCCGTCACAAAAACGATCCCGTTGGGATGGGTTAAGAGCTCTTCAAAGACCGCCTGCTGTTTCGCATCAAAGCCCAACTTCTCGAGCTTGAAGACATTTTTGCCCGGTAGGATCCTGATCACCAAACTTTCGCCGTGGGCCGTCGGAATAAATGAAACGCGCAGGTCGAGGGTCTCTTCCTGAGTTTTCACCCTCATTTTTCCGTCTTGGGGAAGTCTTTTTTCCGCAACATTCAGATTGGTCATGATTTTAATGCGGGAAAGCATGGGAGAGAAAAAATCCTTCATTTCGCGCGGGACAGGCTCCTGCTGCAGGATCCCATCGATCCGGTATCGTAGGCGGATCCCAAAAGCTAAAGGTTCAAGGTGAATATCGCTCGCGCGTTTCTTATAGGCATCAAGGATGATCTGGTTCACCACGTGAGAGACCGAAGCCGTGGAGGCAAGTTTCTCGATATCTTCTACTTCCTGGGTCGGAGTGATTGCCATGGGCCGTTCGTGGGCCGGTGTTCCGGCAATGATCTTGTCCACTGTTTCTGCGGCAAGACCGTAATGCTTCATGATCATTTCTTCGATATCTTTCTCCAGAGCAAAACAGAGTTCGACATCGGCGCCAAGGGCGAATCTCATTTCATCAAGAGTATGAATGTCGGGGATCCTGGAGACCGCGATCAAGAGCTTCCCGCCTTTCTGGTGGACCGGTAAAAATTTATAATAAGAGGCGAATTTTACGGGAACATGATGGAAGACCGCTGGATCTGGCGGCGTGCTCTTGAGATTGACTACCGGTCTCCCCGTACTTTTGGAGAAAATATTGAGAACCTCTTCTTCCTTAAGAAGCCCTGAATCCATCACAACCCGTAAAAACGGACTGGAGTTCTGCTCAGCCTCCCTGAAGGCCTTTTCAAGAGCTTCCTTTGGGACCACTCCCGCCGACAGAAGAATTTTAAAAGATGTCTTGTCCGGCGTTATTTTCATGCGCTCACCCGGCTCTTCTTTTTTGGGGTTCTCCCGAGAAGATAAAAGTCGCTGGCCGAGAGTTTGTCAAAGACCCCGCTTACGATCGCCTCGCAATCATCCACTGCATCGGCCACTGATACGAATTCTCCTTTTTTCCCAGTGAAGGCCTCACCGACCGTAAAAGGTTGCGTCATGAAACTGAGAAGTTTTTCAGCTCGTTTATAATCGATCTGATCTTCTTTCGGGAGTTCTTCAACACCAACAACCTGAACGATGCGCCTCAAAGAATTGTGTTTGGCAAAAAGTGAGAGCATCTTTTGGCTAAGGTTATAGGGCCTTTGCCCGACAATGCGCGCATCCAAGTTCGAACAACCGCTCTTCAAGGGATCGATCGCAGGATAG
>CAZPCF010000004.1:0-26267 GCA_964585045.1 uncultured bacterium | reverse complement strand
GAACGCGCCGCAAATCCCCTGATCCCATCGGATAGGTGCACATGATCATTTGGATCCCGTAAGAGCGGCCCATTTTAACCATTTCCTTAATGTCATGTTCGGCGAGGTGGTCAAATATTTGAAAATCCGTCTCGCCGCTGATCTCTTTTTTCATCTCGTCCATGGTCTTCCACTCGGGGAACCAATAACCCCATCGCTCCACAGGGGACTCTGATAAAAAAAATATGCTTTTAAATAATTTCCAGATCCTGAACTGATCAAGAAATATCAGGACCTTCAGAGCCGACCGGAAAACCGTTGAATTTTTATTGAACAACAGAGCGTTGCTTCGATCCATATTCCACCAATTGTTGGTTCCTACTAAAAAAATGATCAATTGGGGCCGGTATTTTTCGATGTATTGAGGAAACTTTGCCAGAATTTCCGAAGTGTTCTGCCCTATCGTTTGATCGAAAAAACATTGGATTTTCATCCCCTTATACTTCTCATTCAGCATTTCTTCCAGCTGACGGGGGTAACCCCTTGATAAGGGGTCGCTCGCTCCAATGCCCCATGTGGTTGACTCGCCCACACAAAAGATCCTGTAATCAGCCCCCGTGTCAGCGGGTATCCTATGGATCAGGTTATATCCGAATCCAAGGAGCCGCAAAAAGAGCTCGAGCCCCACGAACGCCAGCAAAACCCCGGACAAGATGCAAAAGATCTTGCTTTTCAATGAGATCTTTAACGAGGGGTCATTGGGTGATGGATCTTTCATAGGCTCTTAATCGCTGTTCCTCGGTGATCGGCCCCTCATGTTTCCTCCTTGCCTTTTTCTCTGTGTCCCATGTTCGCTGATACTGCGGAGGTCAGAAAGGACCCAGGCCCCTGCCAAACCAGAACCTTCCCAAGTAATAGATAGAACTTTTACAGAGGGTCCTTTTTCGCTCTTACTTGATCAACCCATTTTCCAAAATGTATCTATGGATATTCTCCTCCATAGCCGCAGGGTCCGCATCCTTGAATGCTCATGATCCTCTCCCCCCCCCCGGGGGATGTTCATATCTTTACTTTGGACAACCAGGACTCGTTGGCAAGATACCAATCCACCGTACGTTTGATCCCTTGTTCAAAATTGATCTTGGGCGACCAGTGAAGTGTTTTTTTGGCGCTTGAAATATCAGCTCGAGTAGCTTTCATATCAATTTTAGAGAAAGCCCGCGGTTCGATCCTGGCCTTTCTGCGTAAAAGTTTTTCGATCAGACGGATCATCCGGTTGATAGAATACGAGTCGTTCCCTCCAAGATTGATAACTTTATAACCGACTTTTTTCAACGCCAGCACCGTCCCTCTGGCGATATCATCGACATAGACGAAGCCGCGTTTTTGGGAACCATCCCCAAAAAGTTGGATCGGTTTATCTTCGGCGATCGCTTTGATAAAACGAAACGGACTCATATCCGGACGACCCGCTGGGCCATAAGTGGTAAAATATCGCAAAACGGTCACGTCGATGCCGTGAAGATGGTGATAAACATAAGCTATCATTTCCGCCGCTTTTTTACTCGCCGCATAGGGGGAGCTAGGGGTATTCACCTCCAGGTTTTCCTTAAACGGCATCTTCTCCCCGGCATACAAGGAGGAACTTGACGCGAGAACAAACTTCTTAACGCCTTGTTCCCGGCACTGTTCGAGAAGATGGAGTGTCCCATTCACGTTAGTGGCCATATAAACGAATGGGGCTATCATGCTGCGTCGCACACCCGCCTGCGCGGCGAGGTTCATTACCGCGTCAAATTTGTACTTTTTAAAAAGACGCTTGAGCGCGGACCTGTCCTCAATGTCGTATTTATAAAAATTGAAATTCTTATGCTCCCAAAGCTTGTTTAAACGATGCTCTTTGAGACGCACATCATAAAAATGATTCATGTTGTCGACCCCAACAACACGCATGCCTCGGCCCAAAAGCATCTCCCCCGTGCGTGCGGCAATGAACCCCGCAGCGCCGGTCAACAATACCGTTTTCATGTCTATTCTTTCTCCTTGAATGGGCGTTGAATATAACACATGGGTCAAAAGCCTTCTACCAAAGCCGGCTCACACATCTAATTGAGTGAACGCAGGTGGTTTCAATGCCCCGTTTTTCTCAAAACGGGCCGCTCTCAGACTGTAGCTGGGATCAATTTGAGGCGTTTCATGGCTTGCGCGATCGAAGCGGCGATAAGTCTGTACCCCTGCTCATTGGGATGGAGATTGACCCAAAAAAGGTCCTCCCCCGGAATGCCGAAATTATCCTTGAGCGAGTAAAAGTCTTCTTCGATATCCACGAGATAAACGTTATTTTCACGCGCGAAACTTCGGATCAATTCGTTGAGCGAGGACGGCGCCCTTTGAAATGGGCAATAGGCCGGGGACAGATCCTTTGCCAAAATATAATTTTTTCTCGCTTGAGCATAATCGCCCAGGGCATAATAAACCTGTCCGAGCAGATAATACGTTTCGGCATATCTTCCATCGAGAGCCGCCAGCCGTTTGAGTTCACGCAGGGTCCGGTCAGGATCGGCGCTTGCCATGGATCTTTTTGCCTCTTCATACAGATCTTCCCATCGCAGCAGGTCCTTCTTCGAAAGACCGGGGGAGTGAAAATTGAAAATCGGCGGAAAATCCTTCAGATTTGAAACGAGGGTGCAGATCATGAACTTTATATTTTTCTCCTCTAAGACACGCTTCATTTCAAAAAGATTTTTCTCGAAAGTCACTTCGGATAGTAACAGCTCTTTTCGAACGAACCCTTCCCATTCTTTCGAAGGGATCATATGTTTGTATTTTTTTTCCAAATGGGACTCAGCACCCTCTTCGCCTGCTGCGTACTTGCGCCATACGCCGGAATTTTCATTGTTGATGGGAACAGTCTGGCGGGTTATTTTGCATATAAAACGATAGACATAAAGGCGATCCAGCCATCGTGCGGCCTTCAGCCGCCATGCCGGTATTTTCAAAACCTCCGGCTGCCAAAAATAATACCCGTATTCATTATGCCCCGCGTATAAGATGATGCAGTCAGGCTCGTACTGGGTCAATTCCTTCACGAGCGCCAAAAGCTGGGGCGAAGAGGACGCGCCCAGGCCTGCATTGATCACTTCGATATTTTTAAAATCCTTTTTGAGGATTTCTTCCAACCGTGCCGGAAAAGCCTTCCCGGGATCCGCCCGTTCCCGGGACCCGGCGTAGGGGACCCCTTGAACCGACGATCCTCCGGCACAGAATATCCGATAGAGCCCTTTCCGTTTGGGCATTTCAAAATGCTGGATCTGCACCCTGGCCAGACCCCCCAGCCCGGCTATATTTGTTTCGTATCGCCCTTTTTGATTCTCAATGAATATTCGCGGGGGATCCCAGAGGTATTCCTGTAAGACCGAAGGCGTTGTCCTCATATCACGCAATTCGTTCTTATAAAGGACCCTTAGAGAGATTTCCAATAAAAAAAATAAAGCACCGCTTATTAAAAGAACGGTCGCCGCTTTTAAAAACCAGGCTTTATTCATGAAAGGAAAGCTCCATAAAACCAAATGCCTTCTCCAAAAATGACGGCACAGGGAGACAGGGTTACCTAAGAATCAGGAAATTGTTCAGGACCAGAACATCGAGCTCGCATTCCCGGAAAGACTTGAGCGCGTCCTCAGGCGAACACACGATCGGCTCTTCATGCCGGTTAAAGCTTGTGTTCAAAACCGTGGCGATGCCTTTTTTCTTTTGATAATGCTCGAGGATCCCGTACAGCCTCGGATTGTCCTCTTTCAAAAGAAGCTGGGGCCGTGCCGTACCGTCAAGGTGCACGCCCGACGGACAGACCTGCTTCATCCTTTCGGTGCAGTCGACCGCCAAAGTCATGAACCTTAGCGCGTAGCGGACAGCGTCGATGTCTTGATAAAGGCTGCCGGCTTCATGATCCGGGCTCACAGGCGCAAAAGGCATGAAGGGCGACCGGTCCATTTTTTCGTTCAGCCATCCCATGACCGTGGTATCGTCCGCCCGGTATAAAATGGAACGGTTGCCAAGCGCCCGGGGACCGAATTCCATCCTTCCGTTAAAATGGCCTACGGTTTTTCCCTGTGCCAATAGTTCCGCGATCCTCTCGCACAAAGGCTCCTCCTCGAGGAAGGTGTAGGCCATTCCTTTTTGCTCCAGAAGGGATCGGATGGGACCGCTCTCATACTGCGGTCCCAGAAAAATGTTCTTCAGATAAAACGGCTTCGGCTTCGCGTAAGCCAGCGCACCCCCCACGGCCAGCCCGCCATCCCCCATGTGAGGAAATATATAAACGCTTTGAACACCTTCGATATCCTTAATACGCTGGTTCAAACTCACGTTGGCGAAGATGCCGCCGGCCAATGCAATGCGGTAGATCTTCAGTTTCGCCGCCCACCATGTAATGAATTTTGTGAGCTCGTCTTCGAAATTTTTCTGGAAATTGAACGCGATATCTTCCCTGGAATAATCCCGTAATTGTTTATACCGGCGGCTGTGGGAGCTCTCCGGCAGGAGGTAATTCTTGTACAGGAATCCTCCGATTTTTTCGGAAAACCGCAGGTTGCTTTGTGCTAAAGCCAGGATCTTTTCATTGGATCGACCGTAAGCTGCGAGGCTGGTGATCTTACCCTCATGGCGCAACGGGGCAAATCCCAAAAATTCCGTCAACCTTTGATAATAGGTGCTGATGGCGCTGAAACCCGATTGTTCATAGACACGTTCGATGCTGTTCCCACATCCCGTGTTGACCGTCACGCTTACCCCGTCTCCCATAGCGTCAAGCGTAACGACGAGCGTCTTCTCGTCGCTATTGCCGGAATAATAAGCGGCCGCGGCGTGGGCCTCATGATGCCCGACACAGCGAACGGGTGCGTGGATCCCGAACCGCGCCATGCGGGAGGCGATGATCCTGCTTGAAAAAAAACCATCGACGAATTCTGGGAATTTTAAGAAGTGAGAAGCCGCCTGATAAATAATATAAGCGTTCAAAAGATAACTGAAGGAGGAACTTTTGCGTCTCATAGAGTCATGCCAGGAGGATAAAATCCGCAACACCGACGTTGGGGTCATGCGGGACACAAAAATGACCGCATCGATCGCAGAAGGCTTGATCCCTGTCTGGCGCATGCATTCCACGATGGATAAGTGCGGGAATCCCCCCTGAAGCTTCTTCCGGCTAAGGCGCTCTTCATTTACCGCGAAGAGAAGCTCGCCGTCTTTCAGGATGCAGGCGCCGCTGTCGTGATTGTCGCAAAGGCTTAACAAGATCATCGACGCACCCGGTACAAAGTTATCTGCCGCTCCGGAAGCCGGCACAATGGCTCCAGACTCTTCCAAGAACATCCCCCGCCGCTTCCCCCGCCGCCCGCAACGGCGTATTGCTCCTTGTTGGATAACAGATACAAATGTTCCTCCCCACAGTCCTTATCCACGTTTCGCTTTGAAGAAAAAAAACCATCAATAACTTTTACCCTTGGAAGATTCATTCTTAATAAAAAAACAATGGCATGTTGCCATGTCTGCGCATCATCCTCATCCCCATTCTCATTCTTCCGCAGATCAACAATGATGGCCTGCTTCCGCTCCCCCAGCAACATCCTCTTGTTGATCGCGGAACTTATTTGATCTATCACTGAATGGACCTCCCCTTTCGTAGAGAATAAGACACTCGGCAACCCGTCAAAAAACAACTTGGGGATCCTTTCCTCCCGCAGTTCCTCAAATTGATTACCGAAGAACCAGCGGCTTCCTCTTCTGAGTGGCGGATAAAAAACCGAAAGATACTGCATCGCGGTCAAGCCGGCTATTATCACGATCAAAAAATGTCGAAGCCATCTTCCCCGGAGAAAATAAAGGCCTATTCCGCTGATCATCGCGAAATATATACAAAGTGGAAAAATATACACGGGGTCTTTTTTAACAATACTGATAAATATGATAAGGGGTATCAATAAAGCCGTCCACAGGACTTGGGCATAGGACGTCTTCAAACGGTGAACAAAAAACATTCCCAGGAGTAACAGCGCCGTAAAACCATAGCCAAGCAGCCTCTCCAGCAAACAAATAAAGTAGTAAGAAAGATGCGCCCATAAGAACTGGGGGGTATGCAGGACTGTTCTGTAGGCCTCGGCAGCAGATAAAAAATCACTTCCTTGGCTGAAAAGAAACACCCTCGCTTCCGCACTGCCTAGAAAAGCTCGGACCCATCTTACATAGAACGGCCAAACGCTGATCCCTACCATAAGCAACACCAGCCCCATAAAAAGCCAGGATTTCTTATTTTTAAAATTTTCAGGAACCAAAAATAATGAAAAGATGAAGAGGCCCGGCGTGGCATGGTCGCAATAGAGGGCAAGGACCATAAATAACCCCACCAGCAGACTCGACCCAAAACGCGTAAAAAAACAGGAGCGAAGATACCAGTAGAAACTCCAGACAATACAGGCCGTCGCAGCCAATTGCACTTCAAACGCAACCAACTGGATCGTTACGAACCAATAACAGGAAAAAATAACAGCCGCGAACATGCTATAAAGATTGTTGCCGATCAGGATCCTCATTGAAAAATAGATCCCCAGCATGATCATCGCCAGATAAAAAAGGTTCGGAAGAAAAAACCATTGGGCCGGCAAAACCAACAAGGTCCATAAACCGATGCGGGGCACCACCGTAGGCCAGTAGCATCCCACCCCATACAAATTGATTTCATGAAATGCAGGAAAGCAGTGCTGAGAGTTAACGGCGTCCTGAAAAGCACGCGACACAGCTCCTGCGAAAACATGGCTGTTATTAAAAAAATAAATAAAAAACAGGCTTTGCCATTTCGCGGCCAGGAACGCCTCCGCACAGAACACCGCGAGAAAAATAACCCAAACGAGATATTGAGACGGCTCTCTCTGGCCCTTCCTCACTCTGATCCTCCGGCTGGTTTCTTCTGCGATCCTCAAAATCCAACGCATCAAAGATCACTGCGAACGGCACACCGGGATCCTTTTACACAATATCTCCCGGAAAGAACAGCCGCTCCCTAAAAAACTATCCGTTGCGCTGCCATTTTTTTTCACAACGACATTGCTTCTTTTTTGTACCACGACTGGAACATGATATAGGTCCCTAGTTTTTTCCGGTTTTCTTTTTTCCGGTCAACATGCTCTCGGAGCATCTTTTTCACAGCGGCTGCGTTAAACAAGCCTTGTTTTTCGATGAACTCTTCGCTGAAAAAATCCTCGACGAGCTGAAAGAAACTTTTGCCCGCAAGCCATTTAGAAAACGGCATTGCGAAACCTTTCTTTTTTCTTTGCACGATCTCGCGGGGCAAATATTCCCTCATAACGGCCTTCAAAAGACGCTTCTGAAAAATATAGTCCGTGGGCAATCTCCAGACAAACTCCAGCAGCTCATGGTCAAGATAAGGAACTCTGAGCTCCAAAGAAGCGGCCATAGACGCCCTATCCGCTTTAACCAGCAAATCGTCTGTCAGGTAGCCATAGATGTCGAGATATTGGATTTTTTTTAATACCTCTTGGATCTCCGTTTTCCCCAAAAGCTCCTGATCCGGGTTCTCCGAGGGTGCCGCTGTGATCCTGCTTTTGAGATCTGGGCTGTAAAGATCCTCTTTTTCCGCGGGCAAGAAGGAGCCCATCCAGCACAAATGGCGCGATAACGGGTCCCGCAAATAGTTCTCCCCTCTCAAAAATTGTCTTATTTTAAAACCAGAGGTGAAATATTCGGCGCTTACCGGAAGTGTTTTTCCCAGGACGCGAAATAAACCGGCCATCATCCCCGCGGGCACCTGCTTATGGTTCTCCAGGAACTTGTGCGCAAGATAGGTGGGATAACCCATGAACAGTTCATCCCCGCCTTCCCCGGATAAAACTGTTTTGACGTGTTGGCGGGCAAAGCGGCTGAGAAAATAAGTGGGAAAAACAGAGAGGTCCCCGAGCGGCTCATCAAGATGGCCGGTCACGGACAAAAAGATCCCGGCGAAATCTTCCGAGGTAAAAATATGATGATGGTGCCGCGTTCCCAAAAACTGTGCCGCCCGTTGGGCATATTTCGTTTCATCAAAGGTCTTTTCGGAAAATCCGATGGAAAAAGTATCGCAGCCTCCGGCCATGTCGCGACTCGCCAAAGCTGCCAACGCGCTGGAATCCAACCCGCCGCTTAGAAGTACGCCGACCGGAACGTCCGCGAGCAGATGTTCCCTGACCGATGTTTTTAAAAGATGTTCCAAGCGCTCCGCCGCTTCCCGGAAGTTCAGATCCTTCCTATTTTTATGATCTCCTAAATTCCAGTAAGGCCGCACCTTGATCCCGTCATTTTGATAGACCAGGCAGGAACCTGGTTTTAATTTCCGGATACCCTTGTAAATAGAGAAAGGGGACGGAACATATTCCAAAGAAAAATAAAGGTCGAGGGCTCTGACATCGATCTCCTTTTTTATGAAAGGCAGTTTCAAAAGCGCTTTTATTTCAGAGGCAAAGGCAAATTTCCCGTTTTCCGCATAATAATAAAGCGGCTTGATCCCTAAACGGTCCCTGGCGATGAACAGCAACTTTTTTTTCTTGTCCCAAAGCGCAAAGGCGAACATGCCTTTCAGTTTCTCGAGACAGCGCTCCCCCATCTCCTCGTAAAGGTGGATAATGACCTCGGTGTCCGTCCTGGAATGAAAGCGATGTTGCCGCTGGGACAGCTCTGCCCTCAAAGCGGGGGCGTTATAAATTTCACCGTTGCATACCAGAACAATGGTTTTTTCCTCATTGAAGAGCGGCTGGGATCCCGTGGATGTCAGATCGATGATGCTCAGTCTCGTTGCGCCCAGGAATAGAGCAGCGTCCGGATCACAAAATTGTCCCTGCCCGTCCGGACCCCGGTGGTCTAAAGAGAGAAGCATGGCACGGTGCTCTTCCCTGAAGCTATCTGGCGCTATTCCCTTCGTTCCGCAGATCCCGCACATAGGCTTTTAGTCCTCGAATTTACACACACGCTTTTTAGAGGGCTTTAAAAATGTTCCTGCGCGAGCCTGAAATTGCGAACGCCGAAACAAAAGCCCGCTGTCTTCCGGCTTGCTTCTATGACAGGACCGTCTTAATTCTCATAGGATATCCTGTAGATCAAGTATTTCCCGTAACCGGGAAGCACCTCTTGCTCATATACCATTTCGAACGAAATATCCCCTAAAGTCTGTTTTTTCTCGTCCAACCGCAAATTCAGGATCTTCTGTAAATAACCTTCCGAATTCAAAACCAAATAGCGGGTCCGATCCCCCAAGAAATAACGCTGACACCCCTCCTTGGTTTTGAAGGGATAATCCATAAATCCCAGAGGGGTTAATACAATAAAATATCGTTGTGGAGGGATCCCACTGCGAAGCGCAATGTTGCTTTGCCAAACATCGTTGCGGTCGGCGCCAATGACCATCGTTTCACCTCCGCGAACGTGGTCCTTAAGCCACCCCGCAATGTTTATGATCCCGGGAGGAGTGACGCAGATCATCTCCGCCGTTTGCGAAATCGCTTTCGGCACTGTTTGCGAGAAATCGATCCCGAAAAAAATCAAAAACAACGCAAGCCATGCTCTTTTCTTGATCCTCAGTAAAACCAATATCCGCTCCGCAAAGAACCAGGCATAGGGGATCAAAAATAATGCCGGGGTGATGCTGTAACGCAGCCCGGTGACCATCCGCGCGAAAAGCGTATTGACCGTGAACGCCAACAATAAAAGAAGGAAAAAAACAGACCATTGCCGCTTTTGACGCATCAAGAACGCCAAAGCAATACCTGAAAGACCCCCGATCACCAGGCTCGGCCCGGAACTACGCCACAGCACGGCCAGCCAGCTCCATAATCTCGGATCGTAAGAAAACCTACCCGCCATGATGGATGCGTACCCCGCTTGGCCTGGTTTATGGAATGAGTATAAGCAATCCCCAGTAAAGATCTGGTTAAGTAGAAGTTGCAGGCAGGGGAAAACCATGCAAAGGACCATAAAAAAAAGAGCCACCCCCTTTCCCTTGGGCCAAAGAAGAAGGGATAGGACCGGGATAAAGACCCAGCATTCAAACCGCAAAAGAGAGGCGATGTTAAATGAAAGAGCGGAAAGCAAAAGGACCCGAAACCGTTGCGGGCTGCCCTTATAGCTGAAAAAGTAATAAAAAGAACCGAACAGAAAGAAATAATAAACCGCGTCAGAGGTCGTCATACTGCTTTGGATCACATGCAGGGGATAAAAAACAAGCACGAGACTCGAAAAAAAAGCGACCGGCCGGCCGAACAAGACCTTAAGCGTCCCGTAATAGGGAACCACCAAAAAGATCCCGAATAGCGACGTGAAGATCCGGGACGCTAGAATGGGATCACGCCAAAAATATATGCAGGAAGCCAGAGCGTATTTGTAAAGCGTCGAAGAATTGCCGTCGTAGTTAGATAAAAGATCCGGATTTTCGAGGATCCTCAGCGCCTCGGCAATAAACCCCACGGCATCCCCGGGAAGATTTTCGAATTTAAAAAGAAAGAAAATACGGACCGCGGCCGAAAGGAGGAGCAGCAAAAGAAGCAAAAGTTTCTCGCTATCGAACCTTTTCCATTTTTCCGTCATTTTTCGTCCTTGGGGGACTCCGGATAGGATATCCTGTAGATCAAGTATTTCCCGTAACCGGGAAGCACCTCTTGCTCATATACCATTTCGAACGAAATATCCCCTAAAGTCTGTTTTTTCTCGTCCAACCGCAAATTCAGGATCTTCTGTAAATAACCTTCCGAATTCAAAACCAAATAGCGGGTCCGATCCCCCAAGAAATAACGCTGACACCCCTCCTTGGTTTTGAAGGGATAATCCATAAATCCCAGAGGGGTTAATACAATAAAATATCGTTGTGGAGGGATCCCACTGCGAAGCGCAATGTTGCTTTGCCAAACATCGTTGCGGTCGGCGCCAATGACCATCGTTTCACCTCCGCGAACGTGGTCCTTAAGCCACCCCGCAATGTTTATGATCCCGGGAGGAGTGACGCAGATCATCTCCGCCGTTTGCGAAATCGCTTTCGGCACTGTTTGCGAGAAATCGATCCCGAAAAAAATCAAAAACAACGCAAGCCATGCTCTTTTCTTGATCCTCAGTAAAACCAATATCCGCTCCGCAAAGAACCAGGCATAGGGGATCAAAAATAATGCCGGGGTGATGCTGTAACGCAGCCCGGTGACCATCCGCGCGAAAAGCGTATTGACCGTGAACGCCAACAATAAAAGAAGGAAAAAAACAGACCATTGCCGCTTTTGACGCATCAAGAACGCCAAAGCAATACCTGAAAGACCCCCGATCACCAGGCTCGGCCCGGAACTACGCCACAGCACGGCCAGCCAGCTCCATAATCTCGGATCGTAAGAAAACCTACCCGCCATGATGGATGCGTACCCCGCTTGGCCTGGTTTATGGAATGAGTATAAGCAATCCCCAGTAAAGATCTGGTTAAGTAGAAGTTGCAGGCAGGGGAAAACCATGCAAAGGACCATAAAAAAAAGAGCCACCCCCTTTCCCTTGGGCCAAAGAAGAAGGGATAGGACCGGGATAAAGACCCAGCATTCAAACCGCAAAAGAGAGGCGATGTTAAATGAAAGAGCGGAAAGCAAAAGGACCCGAAACCGTTGCGGGCTGCCCTTATAGCTGAAAAAGTAATAAAAAGAACCGAACAGAAAGAAATAATAAACCGCGTCAGAGGTCGTCATACTGCTTTGGATCACATGCAGGGGATAAAAAACAAGCACGAGACTCGAAAAAAAAGCGACCGGCCGGCCGAACAAGACCTTAAGCGTCCCGTAATAGGGAACCACCAAAAAGATCCCGAATAGCGACGTGAAGATCCGGGACGCTAGAATGGGATCACGCCAAAAATATATGCAGGAAGCCAGAGCGTATTTGTAAAGCGTCGAAGAATTGCCGTCGTAGTTAGATAAAAGATCCGGATTTTCGAGGATCCTCAGCGCCTCGGCAATAAACCCCACGGCATCCCCGGGAAGATTTTCGAATTTAAAAAGAAAGAAAATACGGACCGCGGCCGAAAGGAGGATTAATAAAAAAAGTCCCGTTTTTTCGCTTCTGAGCCACTCCGTCCTGTTCACTACAAGCTCCCCCTCTTTTGGAAAAAAACGAACTATTTAAAAAGATCTCCTAGCGCTAAAAAAACATTCTTTAAATTAGATAGCTTTATTCTTTTCAATTGATAAAAAAATTGATGGGGCCGAAAATAGAAGTCACGAAATGCTTTTTTTTGGAGCATTTTAAGCTCCCGGGCTGATAAAGCGGGCGTCGTCCATATGGGCTGATGATCCGTAAAGCAACTGTATGCCGAATACCTCTGCCAAACGGCAGGGTCCAAAGTCCCGTCTTCAAGAATCCCTGTATCGATCAGACCTTTTTCGGCCAGTTCATAGTAGACCGCCGAACCAGGATACGGCACAAGAGTGCTGAATTGAGCCATATCAAGCGGCAACTTTTTTGCAAAACGAATGGTCTGCAGGGAATCTTCGTAGGTTTCTCCCGGCAATCCGAGTATAAAAAGGCCGGACACTTTGATCTTGGTGCTCCTCTTGACCAACCGGATGCTCTTTTCAATGTTTTCTAAATTTGTTTTTTTGTTGACCCCGTCCAAAAGACGCTGTACGCCGGATTCGATCCCGAATGCGATGTCATAGCAGCCTGCGGCCTCCATCGCGCAAACCAGCTCTTCATCCATGAAGTTCACATGCCCCTCGCATCCCCAATGAATGTCCAATCGATTTTCCATTATGGTACGGCAAAGGTCCAAAGTCCTTTTCCGATCGGACACAAAAATGGCGTCCGAGAAAAAAATATAGTCCGCCCCATAACGCATCTTAAGCTCTTTCATTTCTTCAAGGATCTGCGCGAGGCTATAACACCGGCGGCCCTTTTTTTTGTGGACCGCGCAAAAAGAACAGGAAAAAGGACATCCGCGGGACGTGAACATATGCTTAGCAACACTTTTCCGTTTTGCGGCGTAGGGGGTATTGGTCATCGAAGAATAATGATAGAAATTCCGATCGACCATATCCCTGGCGGGTAAAGGCAGGGAGGAAAGGTCCTCGACGATCGCAGACTCTTTGGCCAACACGCAGCGACCATTTTTCCGATAAGAAACGGACGCTATCTCGTCAAAACCTCTCGCCCGGGATACCGCTTCCAAGATCCGGAGAAAAACATCTTCTCCCTCCCCGTGAACGACACAATCACAGCAATGATTATTCAAATAGGCTTCTGCGTAAACGGCTGCGTGCGTATTTCCAAAAACGACACACGTGCCCGGAAGTGTTGCTTTGATCCATCGTCCGAGTTCGTAAATGATGCCTCCGTTCGAAGTGAACGAAGAGAAGCCGATAACTTGCGGCTGCTTTTCCAGAATAAGCGCCTTCACATTTTCGCAAGACAACCTTTGAGCAAACGCATCTATCACCCCGACGTCGTAGCCGGCTCGCCTGACCACAGCGGCGATCGAAAGCAACCCCAAAGGTTCCAAAACAGGCACAAATTGCTTCCCCCGGCCTAAAAAGTCATTTAAGTCGTCGGGGGGGTTGATCAACAATATCTTCATGCTGGGTCTTTTTAAGAGGAGATCATGAAACAGGAAGTCGTGCGGGAAGTGGAGGGCTCATAAGATTTTTCTGACGGCATAGGTTCTCTTATTCTTGCTTTCATAATAAATCCGTACTGTGATCTCCGCGATCAGCCCCATTAAGATCGATTGGACACCAATAATAACGAGCATGACCAGGATGAAAAGCAATGGGCTGACCCATTCCCCTCCCCAGAACATTTTTCTTAAGGAAATGAGAACTCCTAAGCAGAAAGCGACAAACATCAAAAAGATGCCGCAACCCCCAAAAACATACATGGGTTTGCTCAAATAGTTGTTCATAAAGTCCGCTACATAAAAATCAAGAACGACCCGGGAAAACCTCATGGGGCCATATTTAGATTTACCAGCTTCTCTCCTGCGGTGGGAAACCTCTATTTCGGCTATTTTGCTGCCTTGTCGCGCCGCATAGATCGGAAGTAGGCGATGCATTTCGCCATATAGCCGTATATTCCCAAGCACTTTTTTACGATAAGCTTTGAGCGTGCAACCCAAATCATGCAATTGAATCTTAAAAATTTTTGAAAATAGCCAGTTGGCTAAAAAAGAAGGCGCCTTTCTTGAAAAAAACGGATCTTTCCTGCGCCTGCGCCACCCGCTAACAACATCGTAACCTTCGTTGAGTTTGGATAATAGCCGAGGAATGTCTTTGGGATCATTTTGCAAGTCAGCGTCGAGAAACACTAGGACCTCGCCAGAGGCATGATCAATGCCTGCCTGCATGGCCTGAGTCTGCCCATAGCGGTTTGTAAGCTCTATCACTTTAACTTCCGGATGGCAGGACTTGATCTTATTTAGCTCATCCAGACTGTTATCCTTACTTCCGTCATCCACATATATAGTTTCATAAGAACCTATTTCTGTTAATGCATCTTCAAGTTCTTTTTGCAACACAGACAAATTTTTATCTTCGTTATAGACAGGAATTATAATAGAGATCATTTTTTAGATTCCCAGGCGTTTCATTTCGAATCCATAAAAAGGTTACCTCATACTGCCAAACAAATAAGCGCTTTCCAAGCTTCTTTTTTCTCCCGCTACAAAAAACCGGACGTTTTGCGATCGAGGCTGGCTACCGGAATATAACCTTTTTGCACCAGGAAATCACAAAGCTCCCGCGCATACCACGCATACACATAAGATGGAGGATGTGTTTCCTGATACTCGGGAGATTTGCCCTTAGCGTTAAGAGCAAAATCCCCCACGTTCTTCTTCATTTCAATACCATCAAGACCATCCTGACGAGCAAAGTCCGTTATAAAAAACAAAACGATCTTTTTATCTTTATGACGGTCTGCAAATAAATTGAACTCGCGAAGACTGATTTTTTGCCCCTCAGGACCCCAAATGTAGGCGTACTTATTGGTAAAGGGAGCGGCAGGACTATTATCAAAAACGCCAAGACACCTATAAAGACCCAGGCAGAAGGTCCTGTAAAGAGCCGACGTCGAAACAAGAGAATGATGTATTTTATTGCCGATTGAAACAAAAAAATCCGCCGTCTCGGTCATCGGAGTGTCTTGTCGCCACAACGGCGGAATATTCTCTATGAACAATTCACGATTTTTACCGAACAACGTCTTTAATTCCTCAAACGTTACGTTGTAATAAAAAGCCCTCCGGCCACGGTTCGTGTCCTGAAAGATCAACAGATCGGGATTAAGTTTTTCCATCGCGCTTTCGGCATAGGCCACATCCTGGGACATGACATAGGCGGAAATGCCCGCGTTCCACACTTCCACTTTTCCGGGATATTTCTCATCGAAGATCTTTTGCATCTGCGCCGGATAGGTGTCTTCGTCGCTCACGCAGGCGCCGAACGTGTTAGAAGCCCCAAAGATCACGATCCTGAAAACCCCCGTTTTTTTTATAGATGAAAAACTCCCCCCCCTAAATCCCAGAGGATTGATGCTTACGTCGACCTTATTGTTGTATTTTGTTTCCTTGGGATGCGTTCCTTCGGAGATCCCCTGCACGGAAACATTAGGCACTAATTCATAGAGCCTCCGCGCGTCTAAAGAACTCCTGTGCAACGGCAAAAGTGATCCCTGGTAATAGAGCGTTTTCCGCAAAAACCGAAGGTCGATATTGAACACCCTCAGCAACAATTCGCTGCCCGCCAAAGCGATGATCAAGCCGAAGATCACTAGCGATGTTTTTACAGCGACAGAAGAATTTTTTTTCAGCATACTGCTCTTTCCGCAACAACCAAAATGTTAAAATAGACTCATCGTTAAAAGCCCGGAAAAATCGGCCTCTTTTAATATTAACTCGGAAGTTTTTTTGCCCCTTGATCAGAAATTCGGAAATTGCACCTGCGGGAATAGGCCTTTATGTATGCGATCGCTTAGTTTTTATAAAAAATAACGATCGATAATTTTTCTCTAGTTCCTATGGCTGCGTTGCCCGCGCGTAGGCCGCCAAAACAGCTGCGGCAGTTTGGACCCAGTTGTATTTCAGTTCGGCCCTTCTGCGGCTGGCCCCTTCCAAATTTCTTCTTAGATCTTGGTTCCCAAGTGCCAAGAGGATGGCTTTTGCTATAGCATGGAAATCGCCGGCAGGGGTTAAGATGCCTACCCCTCCAAGCATCCTGGTCACATCCCCTACTTGGCTGGCGACGATCGTCTTTCCGGAAGCCATATACTCGACAATTTTCAAAGGGCTTTTGCAGCGGGTCACCAAGGTATCTTCAAAAGGAGCGACGCATATTGTGGCAGCGGCTATATAAAAAGGCATTTCATCATGAGCGATAGATCCGGAAAAGATCAATTTTTCCCCTAAACCGAGTTCATGGGTCGTCTGGCGAAGTTTCCATTCCATAAAACCTTCCCCCACGATCATAAATTTAACGTGGGCGCATCGAAGCGAAACAATATTCGCGGCCTTGATGAACAGATCCGCGTATTGCGCTCCGTGCAGTTGGCCAATATACAGGACAAGCTGCTCGTCGCCCGAGATACCGTATTTTTTTCTTATGGGAGCACCGTCAATATCGGGACGGAATTTATCAAGATCCGCTCCCACGGGCGCATCAAAAATAAATTCTTCTTTCACGCCAAACCGGCTCGTGAGCTGTCTTAGATGTTCGCTGGCACAGGAAACGGAATCTGAAAGTACGGGAAGGACCCTCTCGAGGACTTTGAATGAGATGCCAATGAACCGCGAATGCAATCCTCTCCCGCAAGATTCATACCATATTTTTTCTTCCCAATCATCCCAGTCGTAATGCAACGGCTTCCCTTTTACGTAGGCCGCGATGACGGCCGGGATCGCGGCATAATGATGACATTTCTGAAAATGCACCACATCCGCCCATCCGGCCAAAGCCAGAAGGGTGCTAGTATTTCTGAAAAAAGCCGGAAGCGATGGCTTTCTATCAAGCGGTATAAGGTCGATCGGCCCCAGCTTAGCGCGGTCATGTCTCCCCCGTAGGGCGAGCGGGAAATAACACAACTTTACCTCATGACCGGATCTCGCGAACTCCTCCGCGATGCTTTTGATCCTCACAGTCCACGGTTCAGACTTGTCAAATAGGTCATGCGGATGGATCATTAAAACATTCATTTTTCCTGCCAAAGTTCCGCCTTCCGATTTGGGGGGATATTCTTGCTTCATTTTTTTTGCCCCCCCAATAAAACCCTGCCTTTTATGAGAGCAAAAAGCCAGAAATACGCCATATAAGCCAGAACAAATACCGAGACGCAAAATAATGCCGCCCATTTTTTTATGCTTCTTTTGACGGTGCCCGCCTTTTGCAAAAGCTGTGGTGTCTCAGCCGAAAGAACGGGCTCCTTCTCGATCTCGACCCGTTTTTCAACATGGCCCGAACGGTCTAACAGGTCCAACTGCGGCTGTCCTTCCGAAATGTTCGTCTCCAGGACTTTTATATGTTTTTGATCCGCCAACTCGAGAAGTTTTTCGGCCCGGGCTTTCCGCACCGGATACGAGTTCCCGGTCTCCGTCTCCCACAAATAATGCCACCCTTCCCGCGGCAGTTCTTTGAGGCCGAAATCCCCGGCATGGTCATAAATATCTGTCCCCGCGATCAAATGCAGTGTGTTGATGGATTTAATGGCATCGATAGAGC
Organism: uncultured bacterium; assembly: GCA_964585045.1. Lineage (GTDB taxonomy): Bacteria > Omnitrophota > Omnitrophia > Omnitrophales > Aquincolibacteriaceae > Aquincolibacterium. The sequence goes on along the minus strand of CAZPCF010000004.1, from coordinate 8,526 downwards.
CCGCGTTCCTCGCGACAAAATCGCTCGTCAGGCTGAAATCATCTTCCGTTTCTCCCGGGAAACCCACCATCACGAAGATCTCCGTTTCGATCCCGGCTTTCTTGGCGTCCCGGATGTTCCGCTCCGAAACATCCGCGGTGAACGGTTTTCGCATCATTTTCAGGACCTTGTCAGAACCGGACTCAAGGCCGATCTGCAGCTTAAAGCATCCGGCTTCTTTCATTTTTATGAAAAAATCAAGGTCCATGTCTTTTCTTGGGGCGATCTGCCCTGACCAGCGAAGCCGCAGGCCTTCTTTCACTATCCTGTCACAAATGGCCCTGAGAGCGCTCGGGTCCCCGTTCAAGACATTATCGACGACTGTGAACTCTTCGATCTTGTACCTTTCCTTATGGTACCGCAACTCTTGCAGGACCCAATCGGAAGACTTGGTCCTATAAAACGGGAAAAGTTTGTAGTTCTTGCAAAACGCGCACCGGCTCCGGCAGCCCCTTGACCATTCCACGAGGAGAGACCGGGAATACAGGCTCATATCAAATTCTTCATAGGTCGGAAAGGGTATCGCATCCAAGGGAAGCATGGGAGGTCTTTCTTCATAATCCCAGCCCCCGTTCTTCTTTAGATAACAGCCTTGTAATCCTTCAATACCCTTTTTATTCAAGAGCCTGTCCATGAGGCAAAACAGCGTTTCTTCTCCCTCGCCGATCACAAAAAAATCGATGTCTTTTTCGGCATGGTCCAAAAAGATCTGCCGTTGCTCGCGCGTGGAAGTAGCAGGTCCTCCGAGGATGATGCGCTTTTGAGGCGTTTTCTTTTTGATCTTTTTGATGAATTCGAGCGTTAATCTTTCCTTGGGGTCCACGACCGAAAAACCGAGGATATCCGCACCGCAGGCCGATATTTCAGACACAGCGTTCTCGATATCTTTCTTAAAGATCTCCAGGACCGAAGAAAATGTTTTTTCGTTGGACCAATAATTCTTATTTCCCACATGCCAGAGAGCATGCCGTTCCGGATGATCCTTAAAAAAAAGCTTGTTGAGATCGAAGAGCTTCAGAGAGATGCCTCTCTGCCTCAAATACGCCCCCAGATAACCGACCCCGATGTGGGGATTCTCCTGGCTCCAGGGCGGCAGGTTGATCAAAGCGATATCCGTCCTTTCCTCTCCCGCCCTGGAGGCGGTATTCGGACCTGTGTGCCTTTTAAATTTCCTATCTTTTAAATAAAAATGCCCTGTTCCGCTTTCGAAGTTTAAGTCTACCTTGGGTAACAAAGCCCGCTCCGGAGGACAAATTTCGCCCATTTTATTTTGAGGAGTAGTGTCAAGATCCGGATCATCTTCCGCAATGCGGTTAACGATCACTCGTGGAATCTTTAACTCGTCGATCAGGAACAACATTTTCCGTAACCGCATGGCTCGTGAACGGGGGGAGCTGTCCGGGCGGGCATAGAACTTCCTGGGCTTGCATGGGCCCGCCTCCTTTTCAAAGAATTCACGTATCCTTTCCGTAAAGGTCTTTTTAAAATAGATCCCGTATTTTTCGTGATCTTCACTGAGATCGTTCCCGCGACACAGCAAACATGTGGAAACATTCGTGATCTCGTCGAGGAACGGTTTATTTCTTTTTATGAAGTCGCAAGTTTTCCTGAATTCTTCCTCGGATTCCCCCGGATGTCCGATAATGATATTGATGGCCGTTGAAATACCCGCTTTGTGCGTGTCCCGGACCACCTGTTCGGCGACCTGAGCGCCGTAGGGCTTGTTCATTTTTTTTAAAACAACATCCGAGGCAGACTCCATGCCGTAGCATAATCTGTGGCATCCGGCCAATTTCATTTTTGTTAAAAGTCCCGGGGTCATTCCGGACCTGATCGTGGCATAAGAATGCCAGCGTATGCCCAGGCCTTCCTGGATAAGAAGATCGCAGATCTCCTCGAGCTGCTTGAGATCTCCATTACATAAAAGATCGTTAAACTCAAAATCACGCACACCAAGCCGTGTGACGTAATATTTCAGCTCTCCCAAAACTCCCTGAGGGTCCCTGCTCCTGAAAGGAAAATTCATTTTATGATCGATGCAAAAACTGCACCGATTGATACACCCCCGGCTGATCGTCACCGGAAGCGGCCGGTAGCTCTCATAAAGACTATAGGTATTCAGATCAAATCCTGAAAAATCAACCAGGGGGATCTCGTCAAGATTTTTGATGGGATCGGGTTTTACGGAAGCATGATATTCTTTTCCGAGACGTACAATGGTCCCGGGAATGCCTGCCAGGCCTGACAAGGCCCCGGTTTTTCGAAAACGGCGCATGATCTCTAAAAGAGGAAGCTCGCCCTCTCCGATAACAAATATGTCGATGATCCGTTCCGGATCGATGAGCTGCGTGTCCGAAAAAACTCCGGGGCCGCCCAGGATAACAAGTTTGGAAGGGTTTCTTTGTTTGATCTGGTGGGCCATGCGCACGCACACATTAAGGCTGGCGATGGTGGTGGATAATCCTATGACCGTTTCTTTCCCGGAAACCATCTCATCAATAAAACCTGCCATTTCTCTGCGGAACTCAAGAAAAAAATGTTCCCCGATCTCCTCCGAGGTGAAGTTATTGATGATGTTAATATCCCAAAAATATCTTTTGTCCTGTTCCGCTTGGTTGAACAATGCAACATTCAGATCAATGACCCTTGTTTCAACCCCCTTCGATCGTAAAAAACTGTCGAGGTAAGCAAGCCCCAGGGGAGGCATTTTGGTCTGCCAGGGCGGAGCCATGACCAAAGCAATGCTTGCGGGCTCATTTTCATCTACGGGGCCTTGGCTCACCTTCTCCTCCCGAGGAACCAACTCAAATACGCCGCCGGGTGACCGGCCCCTAGGCGGAGAGCCTTCTGACTCCGGGGCAGCGGGTTGATCAAAGCGATATCCATCCTATTTTTGCCCCAGGGTCAATTTAAAATTATTTTTTGTCGTGTCGCCTTTTTTAAAGAACCTCTCTTCTTGGACATGCCCCCGGGGGGCGGGCGGGGTCAACAGGCAAAAATTGATCATTCGGGCAGAAAAAGAGGCCGGAAAATTCTGAAGCTGGATGAACGCATTGTCCTTCGGACGGCGTTCCAGGCAGAAATTCATTTTAGGCAGACCTGCTTTGGAAACAAGCTCCGCCCGGTCGGACCTTAAAAGGTCCACTTCGTTCCATGACTCGCCGACGGCCGGAAAATCAAGCGAAGCACCGTCCGCGGTATATTGATGGTACTGGTCCGAAAACGCGATCCCGGTCTTTTGCTGAGCCACAACCAGGTCATCATGAAAAAATGTTCTGATCTCCCAGGATAGTGAGTTTTTACGGGTCCTCATGGTCCACTCCTGAGAAATTGAAATTTCTTGGAAAAAGATCTTCATGAACAGCTGGCCAGCGCGCCTTTCGATCTCCCACTTTCGGCCCGAGGAATCGAACCATTTTCCGTTGACCAAAAATGAGGTGTTTAAACCGACATCTGCCGTCACCTTTTGATCTTTAAAAAAAATATGGATCGTTCGCCGTTCCGGCTCCGGACAGACCTTGATCAGCCCTGTGCGCTCGGGTAAGCTGGATCTCAAGATCTTGGTCTGAAAGAATTTATTAAAACTAACATCATCTTCCGTGACGCGGTTAACGACCGCACAGGGAATTTTCAGTTTGTGTATCAGGGACAGCATTCTCCTTAGCCACATGGCCCGCGCGCGGGGGGTGTTGTCCGGCCGGACATAAAATTGCCTGTAAAGCCTTCTTTTGTCCCCGGGACCCACATCACGCCCTAAAAACATTTTCACGCGCTCCTTGAAAGATCTTTTGAATTTAAAATAGATCCCGTATTTGTCCAGGTTCTTTTCCAAGTCTGTTTCAAGCATCAAAAAACAGGTGGAGACGTTCGTGATCTCGTCAATGTACGGCTTGTTCCTCTTTATAAATCCGAAGGTTTTCCGGAATTCTTTCTCCGATTCTCCGGGATGCCCGATAATAATATTGATCGCCGTTGATATTTCCGCGCCATGAGTGTCCCGCAAGACCTGCTCGGCGATCCGAGAATCGTAAGCCTTGCCCATCTTCTTCAGAACGACATCCGAAGCGGATTCCATCCCGTAGCATAGCTTGCGGCATCCGGCTTCTTTCATTTTTCTGAAAATTTCAGGGGTCATTCCCGGTCGTATGGTGGCGTAAGATGTCCATTGCAAAGGCAGTTTTTCCTTAATAATGAGATCGCAGATCTCGCCCAATTGTTTCAGGTTCCCGTTGCAGAGAAGGTCATTCAACTCGAAATCATGAACACCGTATCGCTGAATGTAATATTTCAGCTCCTCAACGACCTTGTGAGGGTCCCGGGTCCTGAAGGGCCGGTTCATTTTATGATCAATACAAAAACTGCAGTGGTTGACACACCCCCTGCTGATCAACAAAGGCAGGGGACGGGACCGGTGTCCGCTCTGGACACTGTATTCATTCAGGTCAAATTCCGAAAAATCCGCCGAAGGGATCGCGTCGATATTCTTCAAAGGATCGGGAGCGGCAAAGGAGTGCCATTGATTCTCAAAACATACGATCGTTCCGGGAATACCAAGCAGACCGGATAACGCCCTGTTCTTCTGAAAACGTCGGATGATCTCCAATAGCGGCAGCTCGCCTTCCCCGATAACGAATATATCGATCACTCCCTCGGGATCAACAAGCCGCGTCTCCCAAAACACGCCGGGCCCCCCTAAAATGATGATCTTGGAGGGGGCCTTTTCCTTGATTTTTTTTGCAACGTGGACGGCCACATAGACGCTGGCGATCGTCGTGGAAAACCCGATAACAGTTTCTTTCGCATGGGCTATTTCATCCACAAAGCATTCCATCTCTCTGCTGAACTCGGAATAAAAACATTCCCCGAACTTTTCCGCTTTAAAACTGTTGATCGTTTCAATGTCCCAAAGATATTTCTTCTCCGCTCCTGATTTGTTGAATAATTTCACATTCAGATCTATGACCCTCGTCTTGATCCCATTCGACCTCAAGAAACTGCTCAAATAGGCCAGCCCCAGGGGAGGCATTCTTGTCTGCCACGGAGGAGCCATGACCAAAGCAATGCCGGACGGTTCATCTCCTGCCGCGGGGTTGGGGGCCGCCTTATCCTCGCCAGGAGCCTGCCCGGGATCGGTCTCATGGCCTTCCCCACGAACAATGGATTCTTCGCATCGCTTGCAGATAAAATTTGCCTCGCTGGCCCTTTGGCCGTCCCTTTTTTCCCGCGCCTCCGCGTATCTTTCCGAACACCAGACTTCTTCGATCCCCTGCTTGTTCAGATCCCCTAAAATAACTTCCCGCCTCCAATCCATGCAACACAGGACCACTTCCCCGGTTTCCACGATGTGCATCATTTCATTGGCCCAGATGCTTTTGCACCCCGAGATCTTTTCATGAACGGCGGCGGGCAGGCTTTTTACATTCCCGGCACGGCTGATCGGCCGGGCGAAATAGCTGATCCTCTCGATGCCGTGATCGTTCCAAAACCGGAACGTCTCTTCTTTTTCATCCGCCGTCAGAAAGCGGTGCCCCAAAAATGTGATCATTACAAAATCCTTGAGATTTCGGTGTTTTTTGGCTTTATCCAAGAATTTCAGGACCCTGCCGATCGTCAATTCGGGATCGATCCCCATCGTTTTCTCAAGCGTGTCCTTTCTGATCCCGTGCAAGCTGATCCCTATCCAGTCTAATTTAGAACGGACCAGCTTCTCGGCCAGCTCTTCCGTGAGCGATCTCCCGTTCGTTAAAATATGCACGCTCGCCCAAGGGACCTTCTCTTTAGCATAGTTGATCCGCTCAACCAAATGCGGGTCCGTTAATGGCTCGTTATTCATATAAAGAATGAGCCGTTCGACATTGGGATGGCGGGCGGCCTCGTCGATGATCTTCCGGTACAGATCTTCCTCCATGATCCTGGGGGGAAATCGGTCCTTGATCTCCGTATAAGGACAAAAGATGCACGAGGCATTGCAAAAGGAAGTGGTTTGGATCGAAAGATACCTGGGGAAGTTATCTTTATTTCCCATGGATCCGCCGGTGAAGTTCCTCGTTATGCATCAAGTTATCGCATTCCTTGAGGCATTCTATTTCCCCGAAAAAGTTATCCGTTTTCGGCAAAGTTTTTGCCTTGGAACGGAATTCATTGTACCGGTCGCCAAACCATATTTTTTCAAAGGATCGGGCATGAACATTCCCCATGGTCTTTTTAACCCCTCTGCAACAGGGCGCGACATCACCATTCGCAAGGATCCGGGCAAAGGCCCACCCGGCATAGCACGGGACATCCTTGACCCTGCGCTCATCATAATGGCCGGTCGACGCTCCGTCCTCCCGGAGCCTGGAAATGAACCCCTCAAAATAATCCAAGCGGATTCTGCCCGCTTCGGGAAGATCCAGCCACCGGCGCCGGACAGCCTCGGCCTTCTCCAAAGCGACTTTCCGTTCTTCGGCATTCAAAAGCAGCTCCTCGGTACCGCGAAGCGTATCCACCAGGGTGTAGTAAACGCCGTTAGCCCCCGTCCCCGCCGCATAGAGGAACATCTCCTCTATTTGAGAGTAGTTCCGTTTACATATCACATTGCTTAAGATCACAGAAAGATCCCCGCTCTTCTTCCGAACCAGATATTTCAGATCTTCATTGATCTTGTCGAACAGGTCCGCCGGCGCACCGGGATGGGTCCGTTGGTAACCGGCACTATCAGCAGCCCAAAGGCTCACGGTCAATTCGTCCAGCCCCGAATTCAGCAATTCTTTTATTTTTTTTTCGTTCATCAGCGAGAAATTCGTGGTCAGCGAACATTTCATTTTACGGGCTTTCACGCGCCTGATCAGCTCCATGATCCCCGGATACACCAATGGCTCTCCCCCGCCTGTAAAACGAACCTCCTTGACCTTCAATTTTTTAAAGGAATCAATAAGCGCTTTCGCCTTGGAGAGGTCCAGTTCCTGTTTTAACCAGTCCTTCCCGGGAGGGTCTTTCAGAAGCGGGGAGTAAAGCCAGCAACCGATGCATTTCTCATTGCAACGGTTGGTCACATCCATAACCACTTGCTCCGGTCCGGCAAAGGCGCGGTCCCCACGGATCGCTCCCCTCACAACCGGATCAACCGGCGCCTTTTTTTTCACTATTTTTCTTTTCATGAGCTGCGCGACGAGTTTCAACGTCCCCCTCTCGAGCCCCGTCAATGACATGATCCTGTTGTGAATGTAGGTGTTCCGGCCGATATCGTCGCAGCTCTTATAACACCCGGCTTCCTTTGTATCAGGATCGTTGCCGATCAAGGTAAAAAAAGGATCTTTCTTTTCCAGCACGAGGGTCTTCTGCCTGAATTTTCTTTGCAGCTCCCCGTTCCATATTTCCCCAAAATCGGACCGGTACAGGTTTCCCGTGGGGATACGATGCGCCTTCAAGCATCCGTTGATGTCGCCGTTAGGCATAACACGCGCAAATGCCCATCCGATATAGCAGGGTATCCTGTCTATGATATTCCTATCGTAGGTCGCTTTCGCCAGGTCGGAGAATGAAGCGATCCTTCTCAGAAATGACTGGAAACCAAAGATAATGATCCCCTCGAAACGGCTTTCTCTATCCAGCCCTCTGGCGATCTCGGCCGCTGCCTTCTGCAATGCTTCGCTTTGAACGGCATCCAACAACAACTTGTCTGTCTTGCCGGGCATCGTGTCAACAAGAGTGAACTCCACCGATTCGGACCGCGTTTCCCTGGCAAAGGAGATCATCTCCTTGAACTCAAAATAATTCCTGTTGGAGATCACGTTATAAAGCTTCACATAAGGTGTTTTTATTTTTGTCATATTGAGGAATTTCAAATTTTCTTTTATTTCCTCAAAGGTTCTTTCGTTCTTATTGGGATGAGTGGCCGCATAAGTTTGCGGGGTCGCGGCCCATGTGCTGACGGTAAGATGATCCACGCCCATATCAATGAGCCGGGTCAATTTCTCCTTGGACAAAAGGGTAAAATTCGTGTTTACATAACAGACGAATCCTTTCTTCTTTGCATATTCCAGGATCTCCATGATCTGGGGGTGCATGAAGGGCTCCCCTCCGCCCGAAAAATATATCTCTTTCGTCCCGGAAAGCGACAGATCATCCAGCAGCTTTTTGACCATTTCGAACGGGAGATGTTTCTTTTTTAATCCCGGAGACAGGGCTTTTTCTTCAAGGAGAGGTGAATTGCACCAGCAGGCAATGCAATCATTGTTGCAATCATTGGTCAGATCGATCTGGACATGAAAAGGGCCTTTAAAAGCATATTCCCCGGTATAGATCCCGAGAATATCCAAATAATTATTCAGTAATTTCCCTCCAAGGATGTGGGCCCCTAAAGCCCGGAGGGCCGCAAAGAAACCTGCATTCCCGAATTTATCTTTCAACGACCTCAGGGGGCTACGATGAGCATATATCCTCTCACCCTCGGGTGTGGCGGCGTTGCCGGCAGGCTCCTTGACGCCTTTCAAAAAAGCGAAGGCA
>CAZPCF010000003.1:13088-27607 GCA_964585045.1 uncultured bacterium | reverse complement strand
AACGGAAGAACATTCGCGCCTGCCTGTGGATCGATGATCACTTTGTTCGCGACCCGATAGATCCGCTCCACGGTCTCGATCTGCAACCGGTTCCAGGTCACTTCTTGGGCTTTCTGGTATTCGCTGAGAAGGGCTGTAAAACGAACGGCATCCCCTTGGGCCTTGAGTACGCGCTCTTCTTTGAAAGCCTCAGCACCCCGCAGCATCTTTTGAACTTCCCCGCGCGCACGAGGAATAAGATCTTCCTGATATCCTTTGGCTTCATTGATCAGTCTTTCACGGTCTTCCCGGGCCCGGACCACTTCGTGGAACGCATCTTTGACCTGATCCGGAGGATCGACCACCTGAAGTCTGACTTCGGTGATCATGAGGCCGGATTCATAGTCGTTCATCAATCGCTGAAGGAATTCGCGAGTCTCTTCCTGGACCTTTTGCCGTCCGACGGTAAGCACATCATCAATGGTGGATCTTCCCACCGCACTGCGGAGCGCTACTTCTGTGGCGGTAAAAAGTGTCCCGTCGGGATCGAAAAGCCGGAAAAGGTATTTTGTGGGATCGTTCACTTTGTATTGAACGATGATCTGGGCTTCGACGATGTTCTCATCGCCCGTAAGCATCATCGCATCCGAACGGCCTCCCGTACGGTGGCTAAAAGCGCTGCTCTCACCGCGGCTCTGCCCGCTGAAACCCACCTCGATCCTGCGGACCTGCTCCACGTTCACGATATCGACTCTTTCGATGGGCCACGGCATCCGCCAGTTGAGCCCCGCACTGGCCGTCCTGACTTTTTTCCCGAATTGCCGGATGATCCCCTGCTCCCCGGGACTGACGATAAAAAAACCGCTCGCAAGCCATGCCCCGACAATTAAAACCACTAGCGTAGGCAGGGTGCTTGGCTTTTTAATGAAATTACTCACCCAATTGATGATCTGTTCGTCGGGACTTGTGTACTCAGATGTCATCTTCTACCTCCATGATCATGGAAACTGGATCTTTTTATTCAAAAACGGACGTGTAATTACACCGGCATTTTGGCGATACTCGCCTGAGCCCGTGATGCGGCAGTGCTCGGAACTGCCACTCCAACCCCTTTCAGAATGTTCCCGTGAATATCTTTTTTACCTTGTTCGTAAAGAATGCACTCGATATCCTCCTCCTCCAACCGCACCTGGATCAGACGAGCCTCCTCCATGGAAGATGTCTCATAGACCTGTTTCCAGACCCCCCGGGGATCTTTTTTGGAACGGAGCCCTTTGCCTTGAGGCCCGCCCGGGAAAGACCCGGGGACCTGCGAAGGGAACGACTTTCCCCGCTTGGAGATGAAATAGATGATCGTTCCGACGATCAAAAGATAAAGAATGAACGTGGTCACAAAGAACTCCTTATCGAAAAATAATTAAAAATAATGACCGCCGAACAAAAACGCATCCGGAGATCGTGTGAGCGGGTTGGCTTTATTTTTTTCTAAATAAAAAAGACCGCGCTCTGACCTGTTGTCAGATGGCGGCCCGACCATCAAAATTGCTCCTCTTGGAGAAACCTCCAAGACCCTGTCCCGAATTTTACCGGTTCATTTTCCTCTGTTCCCAAGCGAAGGTCAAGCGCTATCGGCCGATCACGACAGCTCGATCTTATCCAGACTGCTCAAGTCTCCCACCACGATCAGAATGTCGTCGGCAAGGAACGTGTAATTGGAGGCCGGCAGAAGATCGACCTTGCCCGTCATGGGGTTTTTGACCCCCAGGATCTGGAGCTTGTATTTTTTCCTGAAGTCCAGTTCACGGATCGTTTTGTTGACGAACTCCTTCGGAACGGCGATCTCCACGATATTGAACTCGTCTGAGATCTGGAAAAGATCGAGCACATTGGACGAAACAAGGCTTGTCGCGATCCGTACGGCCTCGTCACGCTCCGGGAATACCACCTGGTGGGCCCCGACGATCTTCAGGATCTTTCCGTGGTCGATGCTCGTGGCCTTCGCGATGATCCGTTTGACGCCAAGTTCTTTGAGAAAATGCGTGATGAGGATGCTGCTGTCCACCTTTTCTCCGAGACACACGATCGCTATGTCCGCATCTTTGGCGAATTCCTCAAGCACCTTACGATCGCTCGCATCCGCGACAATGACGCGCGAAACAAGATGTTTGATGTCCTGCGCCGTCTCCTGATCCATATCGATCACAACTGTCTCGCGATTCCTTTTGGCAAGTTCCGTCGCCAGCGTAAAACCGAAATTCCCAGCACCGATCACTAACGCATGCGCCATAATTCCTCCTTTACCTGATTAAAACACAACTCATTTAAGACGAATTTTTTCATTTATGTTGTATTTTTTGCTCCAAAATTCAGCGAACCTCCCGGGCACCTTCGAATTTCTCGCGACGGGCCTATCCGATCATCATTTCTTCTTCCGCGTACTCATAAGCCATCTGTTTTCTGCGTTTATTCATAATAGCAAGGCCGAGGGTTAACGGCCCAACACGGCCCGCGAACATAAGCAGGATCAAGAGACCTTTGCCGAAAGACGTCAATGTGGGCGTAAGGCCGGTCGACAACCCGACGGTCCCCAACGCAGACGTGGTCTCAAAAAGAACGTCGAGGAAATTATCGTTCGCCACAGTATGAGAGACTCCGATCCTTTCTGAAACTTCAAAGACCAACACCGCCGCGATCACGATCATAAAACCGGCCGCAAAAACGGCCAGCGATTTTCCCACGGCCTCGTGTGGAATTTTCCGGTGGCCTATCGACGTCATGGAACTTCCCTTGATCTGGCATTTGATCAGCGCAAGAAGGACCGCAAAGGTCGTGACCTTGATGCCGCCGGCCGTGGACCCCGGGCAGGCCCCGATGAACATATAAAGGACCACAAAGAAAAGCGAGGCATTGGTCAAAGAGGCCGTATCGATCGTGTTGAACCCGGCGGTCCGGGAAGTGACCGAAAGGAAGAATGAATTGATGAGCTTCCCGGAAAAAGGCATGCCCCGAAGCAGGTTCTGATTTTCAAAAAAGAAAATGGCTGCCGCGCCGAACAAAATAAGGATCACGGTGCCCGCAAGACAAACTTTCGTATGAAGGCTAAAGCGGTATTTTTCGCCGCGGAACCGCGAGCCGAGCCATATTCTCATCTCATCGATCACAATGAAACCGAGGCCTCCGAAAATGATCAGGACCATGATCACGACCGGGACGTAAAGACCGTTCTGAAAACGCGACAGGCTGTCTGTGTAAAGGCCGAATCCCGCATTACAAAAGGCTGACACCGCATGAAAGATCGATGAAAAAACCGCTTCAGGGAAAGGATGGATCTCGCGAAAACGGAAAAACAACAGGAATGCTCCGAGCGCCTCGAATAAAAAGGTCATCCCGATAATGAACGGAAGTACGAACATCAGGCTTTGAATGTCACTTTTTCTTGAGACCCCGGCAGCAGAAAGCCGGGTCGCAAGCGACGTTCCGCCTCCCAAAAAAAGCATGAAAAGAAGGGAGAAGGTCATGATCCCGAGACCTCCCGTCTGGACAAGCGCGAGCAAAATGACCTGTCCCGGGAACGACAGCTCTTTCCCGACATCCATGACGCTAAGGCCTGTGACACAAACAGCCGAGGTGGACATGAAAAAAGCATTGAGCCAGGATAATCCCTTGGCCGTCGTGCTGCTGGGCAGCTTAAGGAGCAGTGCCCCCGCGAAAATGACGATCAAAAAACTATAGATCACGATCTTCGCCGGGTTGATCTCGTAGGATGATTTTTTCAAGCTGGATCCTTTTTAAAAAGCATGGAGGGAAAACGAAAGACAGAAATAGAATGTGTTATATTTCGCATCGAATCAAGTAAAAAAAGCATGAAAAAAGAAGGCGCCACAGGGTTTCGCTAAAGGTTTTTGGACGTAGCCCCCTACGGGACGGAAAGTACTACGAGCAGGGCTTTAATAAGGCAAAAAAAGAGGGGGCGCGGATCCTCCTCTTTTTCGAACACAAAACGCCCGCGACTACTTATTCCCGAGATCCACGCCGTTGTGCGGAAGCACAAGATCCACAGGGATCGGAAAAGTAACCAACTGAAAAATTCCTCCAAACGTGTTTGACGCAGCATCGACGATCCCTTGTCCGACGCCCTCCCAAACATTCTTGCCTTCGCCGGCATACCGGTTGGGAGTAGCAACGAGCTCCACCCAGCCGAGAAGCGTGTTCGTTAAACCAAACTGAAGCTTGCCCCATATTTGGCGGGCATAACCTTTTTCTTCAGTCCACGGGCTCGCGGGGAAAGCCACCGGGGTGAAAAGCATGGAAAGTATCACCACAAAACTCATGATCTTCTTCATCGATTTTCTCCTTACGGGTTAGAACGTAAAACCTTCAAATTTTTCAAAATTCCGTTCGCCTCGGTAATACCACTGCGTCATTTTAGCCGCCGTGCGCTTTATTACAAAGAAAAAAGGTGCCCGGCATTTTGTTAAATCATGGTAGCCATACAAAATACAGATCGCCTTTTTTCACTGCCACGAACATTGACAAGGAAGCTTTTAAGGTCTATTATTGGCATATGCTAACAACATTCGGAGAACCCCTTGCCAAGACCCTTTAAATGCAGACGCGTTTTCGGGACCCCCGGAGTGGATTATTTCAAGCCAAGAGGCATTCCTCTCTCCGCTCTTCAGGAGGTTGGTTTGACACTTGATGAGTTTGAAGCGATCCGCCTCGCGGATTTGGAAGGTCTTTATCAGGAAGACGCGGCAAAGAAAATGGATGTTTCGAGACAGACGTTTGGCAATATCATTGCAATCGCTCATAAGAAAGTCGCAGATGCTATTGTGAACGGAAAAGCTCTCAAGATCGCCGGGGGTATCAATATTCAGATGCAAGACCAGCCGGAACCTCCCTTCAAAGGTGGGGGCGGGCAAGGACGCGGAAGATGCCACCGTGGTGGGTTTTAGGTAGACGAATATTTCAATCAAAGGAGGTGAGTAGCATGCCAGGAGGAAACGGAAGGGGCCCTGCAGGAATGGGGCCAATGACAGGTTGGGGGCGTGGTTTATGCGCATCCCCTGCCACAGCAGGACAGCCGTTCGCAGGCCGGGGGTTCGGCCGTGGCGGAGGTGGAGGACGAGGATGGCGGAATCAGTTTTATGCCACCGGATTAACCGGTTGGCAAAGGGCTTATCCCGCTCAGCAGGAACTCGGCCCAAAAGAACAAAGCGAGATTCTCAAAGCGCAGGCCGAATATCTTTCGAGTGAACTCGAAGCAGTTCGCGCGAGGCTGAACGAACTGGAACAGAACAAAGAAAAATAAAGCTGCGGGGGGCAGGCCATTAACAAATGCCTGCCCCCGCTTGATATCAAACTGAAGAGGAGCATAAAATGAGAATAGGGATTACCACCAATGACGATCGCGGACTTAATAGCGAGGTGTCCGCGCATTTCGGCCAGTGTAAGTATTTTTGCGTAGTCGAGCTGGAAGGCAACAAGATCAAAGACGCTAAAGTCGCTCAAAACACGGCCGTGCACGGCGGGGGCGGCTGTCAGGCTGTGGATGAAATGATGAAGCATGGCGTAACACATGTGATCGCAGGCGGCATGGGAATGGGCGCTCAGGAAAAATTCTCAGCAGCCGGCATCCAGGTATTCGGTTATGCGGGGAATGTCAAAGCCGCGGTCGAAGACCTCATTAAAAACAAGCTCGGCGGACTGGCGGGTTGCCAGGGGCACTCCGGCAGCTGCCACTGATCGAAAGGAAAATCTATGCGCCTTTGCATCACAGCTCAAGGGAATGATCTGAATGCTGCGGTAGATCCGCGCTTTGGACGATGTAAGTATTTCTGGATCATCGATACGATCTCGGGCCAACAAGAGATCCTTGAAAATCCAAATATTCAAAATTCGGGAGGGGCCGGCATTCAATCCGCCCAACTCATGGTCTCAAAAGGAGTTGAGGCGGTCTTAACCGGAAACATGGGCCCCAACGCTTCCCAAGTCCTGGACCCCGCCGGAATAAAAATCCATACGGGGATCACCGGCAAGGTCGCGGAGGCTATCACCCTCTTTAAAAATGGCGCTCTAAAAACAGCCTAGGAGATTGTTCAATAAGCACAAAGCGATGGAGAAATTTTTATGGTCAAGATAGAAGCTTCGAAATGTAACGGCTGCGGCATATGCATCAAGATCTGTCCTGTAGACGGGGTCACGATCATTAACGCCAAAGCCGTGGTGAATGAACAATGCGTCGAATGCGGCTCCTGCATCAATCCCTGCCCGACCCAAGCGATCTCTCCCAATGAAAACTGATCCGGTACGGGTTTCCCCAAAAAACAAGATGCCCGTTGAACTTCCGCCTGCATTGAAACGGATATTTGAACGCAAAAAATTATTCCGGAAGTTCGGCTACGATCTCGACCAAGAGCGGGAGGCGATCCTTGAACAGGCCTCTCCCATGCGCGGCAAAATACTTGAAGCGGGCACAGGCAAAGGCCATTTCGCAAGCGCGCTTGCAAAATGCGGGCTTTTCTTCACAAGCTTCGATATTTCAGAAGAAGAAAGGGCCCTTGCGGAACTCTATCTGAAATTTCAGCTCCTGAACGGTTTTGCGGACCTTCGGGTTGAGAATGGTGAACATTTGAGCTTTAAAGACAAGAGTTACGATATGGTTTTCTCCATCAACACCCTCCACCACTTCAGACAACCCCATAAGGTTCTGGATGAGCTCGCTCGTGTCCTGAAGCCCGGAGGGAGACTGATCTTGAGCGATTTTACTGAAAAGGGATTTAAAACCATGGACCGGATCCATGCCCTTGAAGGAAATGTTCATGGCAGAGGCAAGGTCACCATACCGGAAGCTTCAGTTTATCTACGGCAGAAAAAATTTCTCGTAAAAAAGTCGGCGACTTCCTTTCATCAAACGCTCATCGCGGAGAAACCGCGATGATCATTTCAGTGGCAAGCGGTAAGGGTGGAACCGGAAAAACCACCGTGGCAGTGAATCTGGCGCTTTCCCTTGAACACGCTCAGCTCCTTGATTGCGATGTGGAAGAACCCAACGCGCAAATATTTCTGAAAGCCAATATAAGCGATCGAAGGCCGGCAACGGTCCGGGTTCCGGAGATCGACTATCAAAAATGTGATTTTTGCGGCGTATGCCGGGATGTTTGCGCTTATCACGCGCTCGCGCTTCTTCCTAAAAAGGTCCTTTTCTTTCCCCAAATGTGCCACAGCTGCGGGGCCTGCTCCCGCCTGTGTCCTCAAGGAGCGATCCGGGAGATCGACCGGACGATCGGTGAGATCGAAATGGGAAAGAGGGAGGGCATCTCTTTCGTCCAGGGAAAGCTCACCGTGGGCGAGACCATGGCGCCCCCTCTTATCAGACAGGTCAAATCCCATATTGACTCAGGTTGCATGACGATCATCGATGCTCCGCCGGGGACCTCCTGCCCTATGGTCACCGCTGTGAAGGGAAGTGATTTTTGTATTTTGGTCACAGAACCCACTCCGTTCGGGATGAATGATCTTCAACTGGCGATCGAAACCGTTAAAAAACTCGGTATTCCCTACGGCGTTGTCATGAACCGGGCGGAGCCAGACGACCTAAGAACACGAATCCATTTTAAAGCTCATGATATCCCGGTAATGCTTCAAATCCCCTTTGACCGAAAAATCGCAGAACTTTATTCCGTGGGGATTCCTTTTGTCGAGCAATTGCCGGAGTACCGGGAGAAATTTCTGGATCTTTTTAAATGCGTGCTTGGAGTCGCGAAGGTGGAATCGTGAAACAGATCGTCGTGATCAGCGGCAAAGGCGGCACGGGAAAGACCATGCTCACCGGAGCTTTTGCGACGCTGTCAAAAAACAAGGTCATGGCGGACTGCGACGTCGATGCCGCCAATCTACACCTCTTGCTGCACCCCTCCGTAAAAGAGCGGCACATATTCAAAAGCGGGGTTTTTGCCAAGATCGATCCGGCCCTATGCACGCACTGCGGACAATGTTCGGACGCATGCCGTTTCCAAGCGATCAGTTCCGAATTTGCTGTCAGTCCGATCTCTTGCGAAGGATGCGGCCTCTGCGCACGCCTATGTCCTGTGAACGCGATCCGCATGAAAGAAAATACGGCCGGAGACTGGTTCATTTCTGAAACACGGTACGGACCCTTCGTGCACGCAAAGCTTGGCATTGCCGAGGAAAACTCGGGAAAACTGGTGGCCAAGGTCCGTGAGACAGCCAAAGAGATCGCGGAAAAAAACGGGGCAACACATGTTATCATCGACGGACCCCCGGGCATTGGGTGTCCGGTCATCGCTTCCCTTTCGGGAGTGGATCTCGCTTTAATCGTAACCGAACCCACCCTTTCCGCTTTGCATGACGCCGAACGCGTGATCGCTCTCGCCGAACACTTTGATATTCAAACCAAGCTTGTCATCAATAAATGGGATATCAATCCGGAAGCCTCGGAGCAGATAGAACATTTTTTCAATTCGCGGAAAGTCCCCGTGATCGGGAAAATCCCTTTCGCACGGGCCGTCATCGAATCCGTGATCGCGGGAAAACCCATCACGGAATATACGAATGGAGTTTTAAAAACAGAGATCGCCAAGATCTGGGAGACTGTTAGAGCTTAGGCCATGATCCGTCCCGTCGAGAAAGATCTTCATGTGTTAAAGTATTTCTCTTCCGTGATCACTGTGTCCGAAGGAAAGGTGATCAACGTCACCGCGCCCTCCTTGCGGCACTGTCCTCTGGCTTGTCATTTTTTTCAGGAGTTCAAAAAAGCGGACCCAACGAATATTCGGTCTCTTTGCGAAGTCATTCAAAAAGCCATAGAATCCAAGATCCGGAATTACGGTTTTTTTACAAAGAACAGGTCCCTTCACTTTCCCAAGCGTGTGGTCCCGTACGGAGCTTCTGAAATGCTCGCGGCTTCTTTAAAAAGCCGTTTTATCGAGACTGCTATTGCAGTCTGTGACGGCGCCGGCACGGTAATCGCTAGTTCCCCTGAAGTTATCCAGGGGATTGGTGCCCGGATGAATACCCTGATCTTCACCTCCCCCATTAAAGAAACCCAACAAAAGCTGAAGGGTATGGATTGTCATATTTTGTCTGAAAACAACACCTGGATAGACCAAGTCAAAGGCGTTGAAAAGGCTATTTCTCTTGGGTACAAAAAAATAGGCGTTACAGTGGCGGGCTTTGCCGCAGAGCAACTCGAACAGATCCGTAACATTGAAAAAAAGGCGGGCATCACGGTGGTCATTTTGGCTGTTTGCACAAGCGGCATATCAAGCAACAAGATTGAGAGGCTCCGCCGTCACGCAGACCTGGTCTGGGCCTGCGCCTCCACCGAGATCAGGGAACAAATCGGAAGAACCGCGCTCTTACAGATTTCAAAGCAGATCCCGGTTTATGTCCTGACCTCCCAGGGAGTTTCTTTTGTTGCTTCCTGTTTTGACAAACCTTCCATCATCGACAATCTTGATAGGAGTAAGCAGCACCTCATTTCTAATGAATTTGGAAGCCAGGCCATCGATTTTAGGAATTCCCAAGTACGCATACGGGAAACCGTCCTGCCGGTGAACACTTCAAAAACACCGTCTTATTAATTTGAAAACAAAGAAAGGACCCTGGCATGATCTATAAAAACAACCCTTTTTGGGGAAAGATGAAACAACCCTCCGCCTGGGCCCGTATCCAGGGACCTTGCGGCGATACCATGGAGTTTTTTCTGAAAATATCGGGCAACGTGATCCGAAAAGTCAGTTGCTTTACCTCCGGATGTGGCGCATCTAAATCGTGCGCTTTGGAAACCGCTAAAATGGCTCAGGGAAAGAGCCTTGCCGGCGCACTGCTCATCTCGCCAGGGAAAGTGATCCAGAAGCTCCGGCATATTCCGGACGACCACTTGCACTGCGCGATCCTTTCTGTGAGCGCGCTGCACCGGGCGATCGCTAATTATCTGATGAGCGGTAAAAGAAAGATCGGTATCCGTGCAAAGGGCCTTTCTCGTGAACGCTAAAGTGTTTTTATGGATCCTTGGGAGCGGGTTATTAATGAGCGCCATCGCATTGATCGGGAGCGTCACATTTCTATTCAAACAAAAGACTTTTGAGCGGATGATCTTGCCGTTGGTCGCTTTGGCTGCCGGCAGTCTCATCGGAGGTGCTTTCTTTCACATGATCCCTGCCGCACTCTCCAGCCCGTATCTGGACGACCTGTGGGTTGGCATTTGGATCGCCCTGGGATTCACCGTTTTCTTCGCGTTGGAGCAATTCATCCACCATCACCATTGCCACCGGCAAAATGCGAACTGCCAAAAGCCTCTCGCATATCTTATCCTGATCGGAGACGGTCTCCACAACCTGCTTGGAGGACTGGCTGTCGCGGGAGCCTTTCTGGTGGATATCCGCCTCGGCATCGCCACATGGCTTGCCGCAGCCGCCCACGAAATCCCCCAGGAACTCGGCGATTTCGGGGCCCTGGTCTATAGCGGATGGAGCAAGAAAAAAGCACTGTTCTGGAATTTGATCTCCGGCTTGATGTTCCCGGTCGGAGGGCTTATCACCTACGCAGTTTCATCCCATATCAATACGGATTTCCTGATCGCATTTGCCGCAGGAAATTTCATTTATATCGGCGCATCGGATCTTGTGCCGGAGGTCAATAAGGCCAGGACGATTTTTCAGAGCATCATTCATTTTACGGCCTTTACGGCCGGATTAGTATTCTTGCTGGCAATCCGTTTTCTATTTAAACACTGATCCGTTAGCGAAAGGAACTTATGAAAATCGTCATTATCGGCGGCGTCGCCGCCGGGCCAAAAGCTGCGTCAAAGATCATCCGTATGAACCCCAACGCAGACATCACCGTTATTGAAAAAGGCGAGCTCCTTTCTTATGCGGGTTGCGGACTGCCTTACTATATTTCCGGAGAGGTGAAAGAACAAAAGCAATTAATGGAAACTCCGGCAGGAGTTGTGAGAGACGCTGTTTTTTTTCAGAATGTCAAAAATCTCAAATCTCTTATGGCGACCGAGGCTGTGGAGATCGACCGAACCGGCAAGCGCGTCCGCGTAAAAGCACTAGCGACCCAAAAGGAGTCCTGGCTACCCTATGATAAACTTGTTCTTGCGACAGGTGCTTTTCCTATCATCCCTCCTGTCCCGGGCGTGGATAAAAAAAATGTATTCACATTGCACGGGGTCCATGATGCCGAAGAGATCAAGAAAATAATTGCAAAAGGGTTGGCCAAAGATGTGGTCATCATTGGCGGAGGGCTTATTGGCATTGAGATCACTGAAGCGTTGGCCTCGCATGGTTGCCGGGTCACGGTTGTTGAAATGCTGCCGCAGATCCTCAACATCCTTGATTGGGAAATGGCACGCTTGGTGGAACAGCATATGGAATCCAAAGGCGTCAAGATCATGACGAACACCAAAGCACTTGCGCTGGAATCCTCCCGTGAAGCAGAGGATCGAGTCGCCCAGGTCCGGACGGATAAAGGCGTATTGCCTGTGGACATGGTCATCCTGGCCGTCGGAGTACGTCCTAACGTCGCTCTCGCGAAACATTCGGGGCTGGCCCTCGGTGAAAAGACCGGAGCTATTCAGGTCGATGATCGCATGCGAACATCGGACGCTGATATCTATGCGGCGGGAGACTGTGTGGAATGCAAAGACCGCCTCACCGGACACGCTTGTTTTGTTCCCCTCGGTTCTACGGCCAATAAACAGGGTCGTGTTGCCGCAGTCAATATCTGCGGAGGCAATGATGTGTTCCCGGGTGTTCTGGGGAGTGCCGTTTGTAAGGTGTTTGATTTCTGCGCTGCGCGCACAGGGCTAACCGAAAAAACGGCTCGCGCCTTGGGCTATGAAGTCGTCACAGCTATGGCTCCCGGCGACGACAGGGCTCACTACATGCCCCAATCCAAGGTTTTACTGCTAAAGATCGTGGCAGATAAGAAAACAGGGCGGCTTTTGGGAGCACAGGCTACGGGACCCGGCGAGGGCGCAAAACGGATCGACGTTGCGGCCACAGCTATTTCGGCCGGTATGACCCTGGAGGATGTGGCCAATCTTGACCTCGCTTATGCGCCCCCCTACGCGCCAGCCATGGATAATCTCATTACCGCTGCAAATGTCGCCAGGAACAAGCGTGACGGATTCATGAGCGGCATTTCCGCAGAAGCGGTTTACCGTAAGATCCAGAACAAGGATGATTTTATCTTCCTTGATGTTCGTGCCCCTCAGGAATACGCCGAGGTGCGTTTGCCAAAAGCAACCCTGATCCCGCTTGGAAGTCTTCGCAACCGTCTTTCGGAACTCCCCCGGGATAAAGAGGTTGTCGCTTTTTGCAAAGTTTCCCTTCGCGGATATGAGGCGGCCTTGATCCTCAAAGCCGCCGGTCTTACTGACGTTAAAGTGCTTGATGGCGGTATAGCTATGTGGCCCTATGAAAAGGAGTGTTAAAGAAAATGAAAAACGTGGCATTGATCGGAGCAGCTAACAAACCGGACCGATATGCTTATCAGGCGATGAAGCTGCTTTTGGAGAAAGGACATCGGGTTCATTTGGTACATCCTCGTCTAGCGGAGATCGAAGGATTACGCGTCTATCAAACGATCCGTGAAATTCCGGAAGAAATTCACACGGTGACGCTCTACGTCGGCGCTCCCAGGTCAACTTCTATAGCAGAAGAAATTCTTAAGCGCTGTCCACAACGGATCATTTTCAATCCGGGAGCTGAAAATGACAGTTTGGAAGAGAAGGCACGAAACGTGGGCATCGAAACGGTGCGTGGATGCACACTGGTCATGCTCAAAACCAATCAGTTTTAAAGCATTTTAAAAATGAAAAATATTTTTGACCGGTTTTATGCACGGTATGATGCGTGGTATGATCGTAACAAGAGAGTTTACTTGTCCGAACTTATGGCGGTCCGAAAACTCTTACCCAAAAAGGGCAAAGGTTTGGAAATCGGGGTGGGCACGGGACGATTCGCCGCTCCTTTGGGAATTAAAACAGGCATTGATCCATCAAAGAGAATGATCGAAATCGCTCGATTGCGGGGCATTAATGCCCGGTTAGGTCGTGGCGAATCTCTCCCGTTTAAAAATTCATCCTTCGATTATGCGGTTTTGATCATTACCTTGTGCTTTGTCAAAAAACCGTATCGAGTATTGGCTGAGGCGCATCGAGTATTGAAAAAAAATGGCGTCTTGCTTGTCGGGATCATCCCTAAGGACAGTTTCTTGGGCAAAGCATATCAGAAAAAGGGCAACATCTTTTACAAAAATGCACGCTTCTTTAGCGTGTTTGAACTCGTGCATAAGCTAGCCATATTAAAGTTTGTCGATTTTGAATTTTGCGAAACATTGTTTCAATTGCCCGACGGGATCGCATGCATAGAAAGTCCTAAAAAGGGATTTGGGAAAGGCGGATTTGTTGTAGTGACATGCCGAAAAAAGCGGCAAGGAAAATGAGTGGCTACGGATGAAAAAGAAGATCGGATTTGAAGAGATCGATTGCGCGCGACGGATCCTGAAACTCGATGAGCGTGCAACCATGCAAGAGATTAAAGAGGCTTACCGTCATCTGGCCGTCCGGTATCATCCTGACAAATGTAAAAAATCACGGCTGGATTTATGTGAAAAAAAGATCCGAGAGATCAATCACGCAAAAGATATTCTCACAGCCTACTGTGCGAATTACCAGTATTCTTTCGGAGAAAAAGAAGCCATGCGTAACACCTTCGAGCGGGAAGAATACGAGCATTTAAAACAGTTTTATGACGGATGGGTTGCCGAATTATGAAAACAAAGCTCAAGAAAATACAGCGGGAAGAACATCTTTACTGTCTTCTGTGCGGGGAAAACAACAGGCGAGGCCTCAAGCTCGATTTCCGGCCCACGGCTGACGGAGGCGTCGAAACTTCTTTAAAGTGTTCCAAAACCTTGCAAGGCTATAAGAACATTATTCACGGCGGGGTCATTGCGGCCTTGCTTGATAGTGTCATGATCAACTGTCTTTTCGCACACGGCATCAAGACCTTGACCGCCGAGCTCAAGATCAGGTTCTCTTTTCCTGTGAATACAAAAGATTCCTTGTGGTTACGCGCCAAGATAGAAAGATCATATGCTCATTTTTATTTAGTAAAATCGGAGCTTTCCCAGGGAGGCATTGTGAAAGCTAAAGCCTCCGGGAAATTCATCGCGGGTCCCAAGAAAACCTCCCGGGGATAAAGATTTCACAAAAAGGCACCCTGTTTCTGCTAACCATGATTCAGTCGGAGGATTAGATATGAGCCAGAGCGAGTATCGTTACATTTACGGCCCCGTATCCTCCTGGAGGCTGGGAAGATCTTTGGGAGTTGACCCTATTTCGGCAAAAGAAAAAATATGCACTTTTGATTGTGTCTATTGCCAGCTTGGAAAGACAACGGCATTTTCGAACGAAAGACGCGAATTTGTCAGGATAAAGGATGTGATCCGTGAAATTGAAACGCTTCCATTGCCGCCGATTGACTACATTACGTTCTCCGGGG
>CAZPCF010000003.1:0-13078 GCA_964585045.1 uncultured bacterium | reverse complement strand
CGGTGGTCGCCCTCCGGGGCCGGAGAGCCCACGCTCGCAAAAAACCTTGGCGGCATGATCAAAGCTGTCAAAAAGATCCGGGAAGAAAAAATAGCTGTGATCACGAATTCCTCACTTATGCATAGAAGAGATGTCCAGCACGACTTATCGCTGGCGGATTTTGTCCTTGCTAAACTGGACGCGGATTCTGAGGAAG
Source organism: uncultured bacterium (assembly GCA_964585045.1). Taxonomy (GTDB): domain Bacteria; phylum Omnitrophota; class Omnitrophia; order Omnitrophales; family Aquincolibacteriaceae; genus Aquincolibacterium. Next base: position 12,882 of record CAZPCF010000003.1, on the reverse strand, counting down.
CATTTCAAAAAATAAACCGGCCCATGCATGCTATTCATTTCGGGACAGTCCTGGCCGCCGTGAAAGATTTTAGATCTTTATATAAAGGCCGGTTGGCGTTGCAAATAATGTTTACTTCATTAAATAAAAAATGTGCCGGGCAAATTGCGCGGCTTGCCAAAGAGATCCGTCCGGATGAAATCGAGATCAATACCCCTCTAAGGCCTTGCGGCGCAGAACCGCTCTCGGAGAAAACTTTGGGCGGGATCGAACATCAATTCCGGGATATTTGCGGCGGGGATATTTCCATCATTAATGTATACGGCGCCGAAAAGGAGAAGGTTTTGCCGATCAGCGGGCCTGATACTTTACGGCGCAGAGGAAAAGCTTAAAGATTTCACAACAAAAACAAGGGCCTTGTAGAATGCTCCTTCAAATAGGTTCAAACAGATTGTCGCGCAAACATATTTGGTCGGTCTTCGCCCTTTTGGCGGGCATCAGTTTTCTTTCGGGCTGCACTTCTTCTCCGCCAAGTTACGCGCCGATATATCAATCGTCACGTCCGGTCTCGACGACGACCACGGTCCTCCCGGCCTCAGGGGCTTTTCGCGACATCTACCATGAAGTTGGGCCTTGCGAAACACTTTGGCGTATCTCGACCATTTACAGTGTGGATATGGCGACCATCATGCGCGTCAACAATTTAACGAGCAAGACGCAGCTTAAAAAGGGGACGAAACTTTTGATCCCGAACACGCGTGGTCCGCGAGCGAATATTCCTCTTTTTTCGAATACCCGCTGGACACATATCGTGATCCATCACACGGCAACAGATCAGGGTAGCGCTTATAGCATCGACGGTCTTCATCATCAGCGAGGTTGGGACAACGGGATGGGATATCATTTTTTGATCGATAATGGTACGCGCGGGAAAACGATCGGACAAATTGAAGTGGGGCCGCGATGGATCAAACAGATGCAAGGGGCACACGTGAAAGTGGGCGATTGGAACCAAAAGTCCATCGGCATCGCGGTGGTCGGTAATTATAGCGAAACAGGCCTTCCTGACAAAATGTTCGATTCTCTGACATTCCTTACGCTCACGCTTAAGAACTTTTATCACATCCCGGACCAGAATATCGTAGGGCACCGCGATGTTCCAGGCGCGGCGACCGAGTGCCCCGGAAAATTCTTCCCCTGGAGTGAATTCAAGCGCCGACTTCGGACATATTAAAAATGAAAACTTGTCTTGACTGTATCCCCTGTTTTTTCCGGCAAGCACTTGAGGCATCCAAATTGGCGGGAGCAAACCCTCGGATGCAGCGGCGTGTGCTGAATGAATTGGCAAAAGTCCTGCCGTCCTTTTCTCTGACCGCCTCGCCGCCCGAGATGGGCCGTATCATCTACCGCACGGTAAACAGGATCACCGGGAAAAAAGATCCTTACGCGAGGATCAAAGCCGAAAGCAACCAAAAAGCGCTTAGGTTTTACCCCGAACTCAAAAAACGCATTGTCCGTTCTCGGAATCGCTTGGGGACTGCGGTCGAATTGGCCATTATCGGCAATATCATCGACTATGGAGTCAAAAATTCGCTGAACGTGGAGTGTGAATTGAAAAAGATGCTTCGAACTGAGAGTGGCTCCATTTGTAAAAAGAACAAAAAATTCTACCAATACAAGCGGTTCAAACAAGCCCTTGACAGGGCTAAGAGCTTGCTCTATTTGGCCGACAACGCTGGGGAAACGGTATTTGACCGCCTCCTGATCGAGGAGATAAAAAAAACGGACCCTCAAAAACAGGTTTTTTACGCCGTCAAAGCCGGGCCCACGATCAACGACGCCTTGGAAAAAGATGCCCGCTTTTGCGGGATCGACCGTGTCGCCAAGATCATTACAAACGGCCTGAGCGCCCCTGGAACCCTTCTTGCGCTTTGCCGTCGAAGCTTTTTGCATATCTTCCATCAGGCGGACATGGTGATCAGCAAAGGACAAGGGAATTTTGAGTCCTTATCTTTCGCCCCCAGGCCTGTTTTTTTTCTTTTTATGGTCAAATGCCCCGTGGTAGCTGACCACATGAGATGCCCTATTGGTAGTATAATCTTGCAGCACAGTGGAAGAGGCCCAAAAAACGGTTAACGTGGGAAGGAGGCATGCGATGAAAACACTGATCCGGTTGCTGGCCTTTGTGTGTGAAATATGCCCGTTTTGTATCATGGCCAGGTGTTTTCCGGATTCTCAATTCGCCCGGGGCATGGCGCGAATGGAAAAGTTCTGTCCTTTTTGCAGGGCTTATAATACATTAAAACAAAAATAACAACCAAAAGGAGCTTTCACATGGGGACCAAAGGGAAAGAGATCGTTGGAGTGAACGTTGAAGAGCTGCTGAAGCTGATGAACAAGGCCTATGCTGACGAGTGGCTCGCCTATTATCAGTATTGGGTCGGGGCCAAGGTTGCGACCGGGAGAATGCGCGGGATCGTTGCCAAAGAACTCGCGGATCACGCCGGAGAAGAATTGCACCACGCAGATATGCTGGTGGAACGCATGATCCAGCTCGGTGGCACGCCTCTTCTGAGGCCAGAGGATCTTCTGAAAGAAACCAACTGCGGTTACGATGCGCCAGCGGATCCATACACCAAAAAACTTCTGGCCCAGAACATCAAGGGCGAGCAGTGCGCGATCGCAACTTATAAGAAGCTTCTCGATTTTGTGAAAGGCAAGGATCCTATCACCGAAAAGATCATTCTCGAGATCCTGTCGGATGAGGTTGAGCACGAAGAAGATCTTGAGGCCATGCTTGCGGACATGAAAGCCCCGGTCCAGTAAGATTGTTTTTGAATGAGCCTTAAAAAAGCCAGAGAGAACTATCTCGACCGTTCGGGGCCCCGAAAGCTGAATTGTGCAGAATCGGTCGCGCAAGCCTTCAGGCACGCAGTTCCTCTTTCAGAAGAGGAGCTGCGTTCGTTTAGGGGATGCGGCGGAGGCAAGGCCCCCGAGGGATACTGCGGCGCCTTTTACGCTGCGCGGTATATCCTGGAACGCCATTTCCCCCACCGCGCCCAGGAAAGCATGGCGCAGCTCCATTCCGAAGCAGGCTCTCTTAAATGCCGCGAGATCAGGACTCTAAAAAAGCTCCCCTGTGTCGGCTGCGTCGAAAAAGCTGCCGAAGCGGTCGAAAGAAAATGAAGCTCCGGCTTATCGCCGAAGGCTCGACAAAACGTGAGCGGAAGATCCTTCGCTGGGGCATTTCCCTCCTGGCCGGAGATGTTCTCTTTGACACCTTTGGCCGGAAGGATATTTTCCGGAAGAACATCAAGCATTTCGGGATCGATCTTTCTCGCGTTAAACATGTCGTGATCTCGCATGAGGACTGGGACCACATTGCCGGCCTTGGGGATTTTCTGAAAGCTTACCCCAAAACACGCGTTTACATCTGCAAAAGGTCCGGCAAAGCGCTAAAAGAGCTGGTCCGAAGTGGTGGCGGTTCACTCATCCCGGTCGGCAAAGCCCGGAGGATAAGCCGCAATATTTTCTCCATCGGTCAGATGCGCGCTGACACAGGCCGTGGCATTCTTTATGAACAGGCGCTGGTCGTGAGATCGCAAAATGGTTTTTCTGTGGTCACGGGGTGCGCCCATCCGGGGATCGTCCGGATCGTCAGGCAGGCCGTCAAAATATTCGGAAAGAGGATCTATACCGTTTGCGGCGGGTTTCACATGAAGGACAACACGCCGGAAGAAAACAAAAAGATCATCGCAGAACTTCAAGCCCTCGGGATTAAAAAAGTCTTTCCCCTCCACTGCACCGGCGCGGCCGCTCGCCGGTTGTTCCGAGAAACTTACGGACTGGGCTTTGCCCGCCTTCGCGAGGGCAGCACGCTTACCCTTTAAGCGTTCAGGTCGCGAATGCGACTCGAAAGATGCCGGTGGTAAGCTGGTCCTGATTGCTGCCGAGGACATCCTGTTGGATACCGAGATCGAACCGAAGATGGTCGTTCACCGGGATGATCACGCCCGCAACCACACTCACCAGCTTCCCTCCCTTTCCATGGCTTTCGAAGCTGTGGTTATAAATGGCCTCAAGTTGAGGATGGAGCCAAGCGAGAAGCTGATAACCGACGGCCGCGTTGAAATTCCAAGTCCCGCGATAGTTCTCCGTCTTTTGGGGATTCGCGAGCGGCACGTTGTAACCTGTGTTTAGTGTCCAACAAAACCGCTTGAATTCCTGGGTATAGATCAAATTGTTCGCGAAGCTCACATAACCTTGCCCGGGGCCGAGATGGTCAAAATTGCTGCGCCGGCCTGTTGGCAGATAGAGGGTCGGGCTGTAGGCGAGCTCGAATTTTTTCTTTTCATTATTATAAAACCGCCACCGGACCATGATCCCCAGATCCCCGCGGCCACCGCCCTTTGCCGGTCCTCCGGTCGCATCTTCCATCGCCTCACCGGTCAGTGGATCGATCTCATCTTTCACCTCATTGTAATTATTTTCTTTGTCGAGAAGATGGTAAAAACTTTGAAAGATCGCCATGTCGATGTCCTTATAGAGTCCGATATAGGTCTCAATATCCCAGGCGTGAGTGAGATAGGTCCCCCGGTGGTAACGTTCCGTATCCGGCTTCCAGGCGAATTTGCCGCCGCGAAGCGAATAGGCAAGATCCACCTCGACATGGCCGGGATCCGTAGGTGTAGCATCAAGGGTGAGCAGCTTGGAGTGGCAGGCCTCGGTCTCTTCCTCGCTGTGAATAGCAGGATCAGCACGTATTTGCTCTGACGCTAGGGCAACGGATGCAAAAACTACGCTAAAAAAAAAGATGGGGAAAAATCGCGCCTTCATAGCCGTTCTTTTACGGTCATTCCGTTGAACAAGCGATCAAGTCTCCACCCTTGATCCCTTTCAACCCGATCAGCTTTTTTGAAAGGCCATTCAGTTCTTTCGCATGTCCTTTCACAAGAATGGTTTCGAGACAATTGTGGTGGTCCAGATGCACATGCTGGCCCGAAAGAATCAGATGATGATGGTCATGCTGGATGGTCATGAGGTTGTTAAGAAGATCGCGCCGGTGATGGTCATAGATCAGCACGATGCAACCGGCCACAAGCTTGTTGTCCTTCCATTTGTCCTGGAGTAAATTTTTTCGCACGAGGAACCGTATCGCCTGCGAACGGTTTGGGAGCTTGTGTTTGGACACGAGGCGGTCCAATTCTTTCAAAAGAGGATCCTCTAAAGAAACCCCGAATCGTTTCATTGTTTTTCTCCGATCATTCCGCGGTTTTGAGTCTCGTACCGATAACGCATCTGGCCAAAAACCAGCCCAAGGCAAAGGTCAACCCTACACCGATCAAGCCGGCTAATCCTGTGGAAATGATCCCGTTTTGGAGCGCCGGAACAGCATAATCCGGTAACGGGCTCACGAACGCGGGTGCGGCTTCGTGCAGGAACTGATATTTTTCAGCAACCCATTCGAGCCCGTCCGGAAATCCGCTGGCAAAAGGACTTAACAAAGTTCCGATTGTCACGGCCGCCAGGAGCGGCACTCCAACATTCCACTTTGGAGAACTGCTCAAAGCTTCCGATGAGAGGACGCGATACACCGCCACGGTAATCAAACCTTCGCCGATCCCGATCAAGGCGTGAGTACCCAACATGGCCCCAGCTACCTTCGTAAACGGGATCGCTCCCGAAATGCTCAATTCGATGCTGCATGCAAGCGCCGCCAAGATCACAGAAAGCCATCCCGCCACACCAAGTGATGACAAACGGAAAGTTGAGTTTTTTGCTGAAGCTCCTGCGAATTGCTTGAAAAAGAGCCCTCCCACCCCTGCTCCGATCAAAGCCATGTTAAGAATATTGGCGCCAAGGACCGATGCGCCACCGTCGGAAAATACAAAACATTGGATAAGCAGGACAAGCGCTGTGGCAAGCACACCGAAAGGAATGCCGAGCAAAGCGGAAGCGAGCACGCCTCCTAAAAGATGCCCGGACGTGCCGTTTTGGATGGGGAAATTCATCATCTGGGCTGCGAAAATAAGGGCCGCGACAGCTCCGAAGCGGGACGCCGTGGGTTTTTCTTTGGCTCTTATCGCCATAATCGCGGCGCCGGCGATACCGAGCGCGCTGACCGCGGCCGTTACGGGGCAGATCTGACCATGAAGCATGTGGTCCGGAATGTGCATAAAAACCTCCTGGTTCGGTTCAAGTAATAGGTGTTACGTTTTTCAGGAAGATGCTACTGTAAAAAGCATGGTTGTCAATCTTTTAAAAATCACCCACCTCATGCTTGAGCTTAACTCCCACAGAAAAGTTTTTATTGTTTTGACAATTTGGGAAGCAAAATTCTTATGAGCGCAAGCAGAACCAAGAGCCCTCCGAACACGCAGACAACCGTTGCCCCGGTCGGAAGATCGAAGTAATAGGAAAGCCCGATCCCTGCAAGACTCGCAAGGATCCCATAGCCCCATCCCAGAAAAAGTCTGCCGGATATCTTGTCTGAAAAAAGGATCGCCCCAACCGCCGGGATGATCAGAAACGAGAAAGCAAGCAGAACGCCCCCAACACGAAGGAGGACCTGCAGAGCTTCAGGGTTAAAGATAATTCTGGGGCTACTGCCCCTCATTAATTCATTTCTTTGATATTTTAAAAATAATATCGACTTCGATTTCTATTTCAGTTTCCGTAAGATCCTCCGGAAATGCCAAGAAAGGACTGGCCCTTTTAACAGCATCCAAAGCTTCTTGATCGAGTGCCTTAAAGCTCGAAGATTGAACAAGCCGTAAATCTTCTACCCGGCCGGAAGATAGAACTTTAAAAGCGATCCGACTCGCTCCTTGATAACCGATCCGTAAAGCTGCCCGAGGGTATGTTCTCTCTTCCTGGATCTTTTGTTTGATGCTGTCCTGATATCGGAGAAAGGATTTCTTAAAGGCCTCATCAAGTTTTTCAATAACCGCCTGGGGAGTAGCTTCTTTTTCTTTCGCCGGGGCTTCTATTTTCTTCTCTTTTTCTAATTCATACCGGTCCGGCAGAAGTTCTCTTACTGTTTCAAATTCGATTTCAAGATGCTTTTGTACGGGAGGTGTCCAGAATCGGACATTCCCTGCTCCTATCAACGCAGCATGCGCGATCAGAGACACTAGGAGACAAGCCTGGAGCTCAGTTCCCGCTTTCATGGTCCGAACCCTGCGTTGAAATCACAAGACCATCTACGTTCGCTTCCTTGGCGATATCCATGACCTTCACGGCTAATCCCAAAGAAACGCTCTCATCCGCCTTAATGACCAAGGACTTTGACCTAGCCCCCTTTAACCCGGAAAGAACAGCCCCCTTTAGATCCTTTAACAAGATTTCTTCTCCCCCAAGCAGGATATGGCCTTCTTTATTGATAATAACTGTCACATCTTCATTCTTTTGGACCTGAGCGTGCGCCGCCTTGGGAAGTTTTACTTTAAATCCTTTGTGGGAAACAAATTGGGAAGAGAGCACAAAAAAGATTAGCAGTAAAAACACCATATCAATAAGGGGCGTCATATCCAGAGACATCTCGGATCTTTTTCGCTTTTCAAACTCAAGGGATCCCATTTAAATTCCTTTGCTCTTAAAAACTAAAAGAAATGCGAAGCTAATGGACTTTAAGCGCATCGAATGCCGCATTTTTCATTTGGATAGAACGGCCATCGACAACACTTTCAAAATAATGGAAGCAAACGAGCGTCGGGATTGCAACGCATAATCCGGCGACTGTCGTTAAAAGCGCCTCCCAAATGCCCCCGGCTAAAACCGTCACATCGGCCATACCCCCGGCCGCTTCAATGGTCATAAAAGTCTGGACCATGCCCGTAACGGTCCCCAAGAGCCCAAGAAGCGTGGAGATACTGCCGATCACGGAAAGGACACGGAGGTGTTTTTCTCCTGCCTCCAACTCCCGGGACCCAGCTCGGCGAAGAATTTTTTGCTTTTCATCTTCTGAACGATCGGCCACTTTGAGGCCCACCGAAAGGAACCGTCCGAGAAAACTCGATTCGGCTTCGCATGAAGCAATCGCTTCGCCCGTTTTTTTTGCATTTATAAGGGCGAGCGTCCTCTCGGGAAGATTTTTGTTCCTCAGACGCGTCTTGCGAAAAAAAATAAAACGCTCCAAGATGACCGCTAGGGAAATAATAGAGCACAGCAAGATCGGCCAGATGAAAAAACCGCCTTTCAAAAGAAAATTTGTCATGATCGTCCCTTTCTAGAATTTGTAGGAAAGACTCGCGTACATAAAGCGTCCTGGTTCATTAACAATACGAACATTGGCGCCGGTCGTGCTCGTCGGGTCATATTCGTAGGAATTCGCCATCGCATAATTCTTGTCAAAAATATTGTCGATCCCTAAATAGACCACGGCCCCATTTAAAAACTTAAAACACTTGATCGATTTATCAAAGGCGTATCCGGCACGGACATTAAAAACATCCCAGCCCTTAATGTGAACCTCTCCCGCCGCAACATCCACTCTTTGTTGGGCATTCGAGCGTACCCATTCCACCGTTGAAAAGAACCCTTCGTGATCGTAATTGAGCCCGGCTTTTATTTTAAGAGGCGCGACCTCGGCAAGATCTTTATCGTCATTACCCTGAGGGCGCTTGTATTTGCCACCCCGTTGATAAGCCATCCCCCCCTCCAATTCAAACCCCTTGCCCAGATCAAAGGTTGACTTAACATCGCCGCCGATCAAGTAAGCGTCTATATTCACATAGGTCCGGGCGGGAACAGCTGTTTGGTAGATAAAATTCTTCAGATAGCTATAGAACCCTTTTGCTTTGATCTTCCACCGCTTGAAAAACTTTGCTTCGAATCCGATATCCGTCTCAAAATTATGGGCTGGTTTAAGATCAGGATTTCCATAATAACCCGCGCCTTCCTGGATATAACGCTCCGCCCCGCTGGGCGTTCGGGTCGACAGGCCGACGCCCCCGAATATCGCTGTTACTTTCGTAAAAAAATACTTCAAAAAAAGATTGGCGCTCGGGAAAAAATCTGTTTGGCCGTTCTTGTCTGTCATCATTTGGCTGAACGTTAGGGACCTGTTGGCTTTCGTATGAAAAATGTCCGAGCGAAGCCCCCCCGTAACAGAAAGTTTGCCGATGTCCTTTTCGGCTTTCAGATAAGCGCCGAAATCAAGTTCGTTCACATCGGGAAAAAGGGATTTATTCAAAATCTGCTCCGTCACGCGGCTCATCACCTCACCGTACCAATTACGATAGTAATAATCGAGGCCTCCAGTTATAACCGCAAGATCAGATTTAATCTCGTTCTCAATGCGCGCCCCTGTAATATAGGAGATGGCCTCAATTTTTCGCTGATTTACAATGCCCGTACGGAATTTCCCGGAAGGGTAATGTTCAATACGGTTATAGTACCCTGAAACACTCACTCGATCCGAAAGCCTTCCAAGACCCCGGATCGCATACTCTAATTTGTTAAAATAATTTCTTTCAATCTCCGTATCCATGGCAACGCGAGGCGTCAAAATATCATTCCCGCGACCATAAGATGAAGTGAGCGTCAATTCGTGGTTTTCAGCAGGAGCCACTTTAACTTGCCCCCAAAAATCATGCTTCTCAAAGGCCGCCATGTTCTGCCCCTTTTGATTATAACTGGGATTAAAACTCGTCAAACGGGCTCCTGCCCCGTCATGGTACTGGCCCGACCGCGAGTAATTGTATCCAAAAAGTCCATGGACCCACTTGCTTCCTCCGCTTAAAAAACCTCCCTGGCTTAGGTAGTCAAAGGACCCGAATTTAGAAAGCGCCTCAGCGTGAAATCCCGGTTCCGAGTCTTTGGTGATCACATTAATATCACCTCCCAAAGCCCCCGGGGTGCTAACATCATAAGGTCCTTCGTTGACCTCCAGTTTATTAACAGTGAGAAGATTGATGTGCGAAAGCGGCGGATCCTTGCGGCTGCCGCAGGAGCCCTCAATAAGCGTTTTGTTCTGTGAAAAACGCAGATTATTTTTCGTAAACCCTCTCAACCCGACTTCGTTACCATAGCCGCTCTTGCGAATCATCGATGCCTCAATAAGTTCGTCCGACAGAATTTCGGCGAGATCCACGACTTTGTGCGATTGGAGAGACTTTTGGTCGATGCGGGCTTTCTCCGCAATATCCAGTTGCTCGCCGTCTTCCGTGTCGGAAACAAGAACTTCCCCAAGATCAAATACCGTTTTCTGAGCAACGATAGGATCCGCTGCGCAGCACTGCACCGCAAAACAAATAGTAATAAAAAAAAGGACCCTTTTCCCCTTGGAGATATTGGAAAATAGCCCCGAATAAACGCGCATGGAGACACTCCTATCCTGTGCTGTTAAGTCAAAGAAAAACGCTTAGGAGGGGACGGGAGGCGCTCGGCCGTAGCGGGGAGAAAGAAACTTAAATGGTAAGGATCGTTTAAACTTTGGAAAGTTAAACCATTCTTGCTGAAACCTGCGAAAAAAAAGAAAAATACAGAAGAGAATGTATCCAAGCGCCGCAATAAATCGGCATAAGGGGCAATGTTCCGCGTCATCCTTATCGCCGTCATGATGAAGCGCGTGGATCAGAGGATGGAAGACAAGGGAAGCAAATCCTGCCAGCAAGAGAATCGCCGCGAAATAAAATAATTTATTTTTTTGAAATTGAATCATGTTTTCCTTCGAATGAGAAGGAAGACTACACCCTGCAAGACAAGTTATCAATAAAAAAGGCGCTACCGCAATACGCGATACGCGATAACGCCTTTTGTAAAAACTCCCCCGATTGGACGAATTTCGCAACTGGCTGATGACCTCAGGAGAGGTGGAAACAGTGAAGCTGTTATTGAAAACTGCCCTTCCTGCACATCATGCTTTCTAGACAAAACCTCATGATCGTCATGGGCCTCCATCCATTTCGAAATTCTTTTCAAACGAAATATCCGGCTGACAACATACGCGCGCCATGAACGGGACTTATTGTTTTAAAAAGCGCGCTATTTTGAAACGATCATGTGAAGCGAGATCAGAAGCAGCAAAACTCCGAACATCTTCTTCATCACCAGTGCGGGAACATGCTGAGCGAGAAGACCTCCCGCGAGCCCCCCTATAAAAAAACCAAGGCAGAGAAAAACCGCTATCGGCAATTTCACATTTCCGGTCTGATAATAGCTCCAGGCAGCAAGCAGTCCCACGGGAGGTACCATCATAGCGAGCGTCGTACCTTGCGCCTGATGCTGTGACAGACCAAACAAGTACACAAGACCGGGTATAACGATCACGGCTCCGCCGATACCAAATAGACCGCCAAAAACACCGGCCAAAAACCCTAAAGCAACAGACAGCAATTGGGTCATGCTATGCCTCCCTCTTTTATCCCATAGCGCATGTTCCGCCTCCGAGCTTTGTTTTGTATAAATTTTTGTTGTAAGGCAGCTTCATCAAAAGCATGCCCATCAGACAGTTGTCCGTGATGCCCGCAAATATCAACCCACAGCTCACGAACAACGAAATAAAAATAAACGCCGTGTTGACGAACCAGGACAGAAGAATGCCCGTCAAAACCAAACTGCCGGCGATAATCCTGACTTGGCGCTCCAGAGATAACCCTCCCTCTCCTTTGATAACCGGCAATCCTTCTTTTTGCCATTGCGTCAGCCCGCCTCTCATGACCTGAATGCCATGAAGACCGGACTGCATCAGCATATCGGCAGCCATGGGAGATCGGTTGCCTGTACGGCAAAGAACGATAAAATTTTGATCGGACTTGCCCAGATCACTAGCCTTCGCTGAGAGCATATCGATAGGGATATTCACTGAGTCCTCGATGTGTACCTGGCTGAACTCCAGAGCAGAACGCACATCCAACAATTTCACATTTGGATTTTTGCCAGCAGTTGAGAAAGCCTCCTTGACGGAAACCATCTCCAAGGCCGTAGCTTCTCCTTTTTGGTTAACCCGAATGATGTTGTCTATGTTAAACGGCTTGGGAATGACCTTGGAGCGCATATTTTTAACAAAAATCTCTTTATCAGATTCCAGCAAGAAAGGATTGGCTTGTTTCTGTTTCTTCAGAGTCGATATCCGGATATCGTGATAGTCGTGTCCGGGAAAAAGCACGGTCTCATCAGGAAGCGCCTTTATTTTTTGCAGCGTATCAAACATCGATTCGGGAGATCCATTTTGGAAATCCGTTCGGCCAACACTCCCGATCAAAAGCACATCCCCGGTAAACAATCCTTCATCCCCATACAAGCTAATGGCGTCATCCGTATGGCCGGGTGTGTAAATCGCCCGTAAAGTGCTGGATCCAAGCGCTACTTCATCGTTATCTTTCAAACGCTTGTCCGCCACGCCGGAAATGGCTTTTTCATGCATCAAAACCTGAGCACCCGTTGTTTTTTTTAATACCGCCGCCGAAGAAAAATGGTCCGCGTGAGTATGCGTGTCGATAATAAATTTCAGCGCCAGATTTTTCCTCTTTAAGTACGCTCTATAATCATCCACCAAGCTTACATGCGGATCGATAATGAGCGCTTCGCCTTTCGAACTCAAAATATAGGAATAGCAACTCCCAGCAATGAACTGTTTCACCATATCATCCTCCTTTTACGATCCATTCGCTTTTTTTAGAAAGTTCGTTTTTCCCGGAATAAATCTTCGCTCCCCGACCAAGACGCCTATCAGATAAACGATTTTTCCTTTGAGCACGCCCCATGTCTTATTTTCTTGGCCCCGGTCAGGATCGTACCTTTTCCAGATTATACCTAAGAAACAAAAAGGCGCTACCCCTCCGTGACCCTGGAACTTGGGATCATCGGAAGCGTAGCGCCTGTATTGATTTAAAAAAACTCCCCCGCCTGCCCTAAAAGCTATAAAGCTTTAATGAAATCAGGACTGGCGAGGGAGAAGCT
>CAZPCF010000002.1:0-34079 GCA_964585045.1 uncultured bacterium | reverse complement strand
TGACGCGCGCTAATCTTATGAAGGCTTATGATTTCCCGAATGTCCCCACTCCGGTTAAAGTTGGAAAACGCGTTGCGGTGGTGGGTGGCGGAAATGTGGCCATGGACGCGGCCCGGACGGCCAAGCGTCTTGGCGCCGAAGAAGTTTATATTGTTTACAGAAGGAGCGAGACGGAACTTCCGGCCCGTGCTGAGGAGGTCCATCACGCAAAAGAAGAGGGGATCATTTTCCGGCTTCTCCGGAATCCCGTGAAGATCCTGGGAAAAGACGGCTGGGTCACAGGAATGGAGTGCGTGGAGATGGAACTGGGCGAGCCCGATGAATCCGGCCGCCGCAGGCCCGTGGTGAAGAAGGGGAGTAATTTTGATTTTCCAGTTGAGACGGTCGTCATTGCCATCGGCGGAACCCCCAATCCTTTGATCCGCCAGACCACGCCAGGGCTCGAAGTGCAGAAGTGGGGGGGCATCATTGTCGATGAAGCGACGATGAAGACCTCCAAAGAGGGTGTGTATGCCGGCGGCGATATCGTGACCGGCGCTGCGACCGTGATCCTCGCTATGGGAGCCGGAAAGACAGCTGCCCGCGCGATCCATGAAGCTTTACAGAAAAAATTGCAGGAGAAAGCAGCCTGATGCTTTTCCGCCCTGCCTGTTCGGACTTTTTAAACAAATGCCATGGGTTTAAGTTGGTTTTGGATCTTTGACGGATGTATAATGCTCCGGCTTAATGGATAGTTCAAAAGAGTCTCAAAAATCTATGACGGGAGTCGGTGGTAGACACAGGCGCTAATGAATAACGGAGGAAAGCCCATGGAAAAGATCGGACTCGTTCTCAGAGAGCACCCTTTTTTTAAAGACCTGAAGCAGGAGCATTTGGATATTCTGGCTGGTTGTGCATCGCTCGTAGACTTTAAAGCGGGATCGGTCATTTTTAAAGAGGGGCAGGAAGTGGATCACCTCCATATTATTCGGGATGGTTTGGTGGCAATCGAGATTCTCCATACTAGCAAACCCGCCGTGATCGAAACACTTCAAGGAAATGATCTCCTGGGGTGGTCCTGGCTCTTCCCGCCCTACAGGGCTCATTTTAATTGCCGGGTGATAAAAGATGCACGGGTTATTGCGCTAGACGGAAAATATCTCAGAAAAAAATGCGAAGAAGATCATGATTTTGGTTATGAATTGATGAAAAAGATCATGAAGATCGTTGCCCAGCGTCTGGAAGCAACCAGGATCCAGTTTTTAAACATTTACGGGAATTGATGGGCGCTTTTTCAAAAGGTTGCGGGGTCGTGAAGATCTTGGTGGGGGTTGATCTTCATAGATTCCTGTAGATTCTTTGGCGATAAACCTGTATCATCCGCGCTTAATTAATTTTGAAAGGTTTCTTCGTGAGTTCGAGTGCCATTCTAAAAAAAACAGATCTGAATAACCTGATCTCAAAACTTTCCATCAAACGGCAGGTTGTGGCTCCGGTCAAACGCGGTCAAAAGAACTTTGCTTTCGAGCCCGTGACCTCCGCTCAGGAGATCTGCCTTACGTACGTGCCCACGGTGCTTTCTCCCAAGAAATATTTCATGCCGCAGTACGAAATGATCCAAGCCTTTGACAAGGTGGCCCATCGATGGGATCCCATCGTTGAGACGGAGAGGGAAACGGTGATCTTCGGGGTTCATACCTGCGACCTTTCCGGGATCCAGTTCCTGAACACGGTGATGGAAGCCGAGCCCAAGGATGTGAATTACTCCGAGCGCAGGAAAAAACTCGTTTTGATCGGCCTGGAGTGCAATGACTATTGCGATGAGTACGCCAGCTGTACGGTTATGAAGAACCACTTGCCTTCGGAAGGTTACGACCTTTTTTTGACGGATCTCGGGGATATTTTTATGGTTCAGGTCGGTACCCCGGCAGGCGAGGCGCTTGTGAAGGAAACCGGGCTTTTCACGGCGGTGGGGGATTCGGCGCAGAAAAAACTGGAAGAGCTCCGGAAGAAAAAAGAAAAGATCTTCAAACCCGAAGTCTCCGTCAAATACGAGGACTTGAAGCCGCTTTTCGAACGGTCTTTTGAAAGCAAAGTTTGGGAAGATCTTCAGGGGCGTTGCCTTTCTTGCGGAAACTGTACGAATGTGTGTCCCACCTGCTATTGTTTCGACGTTCGCGATGAGTTGAGCCTTGATCTCAAAACCGGGTTCCGTTACCGTGTTTGGGACGGCTGCCAGAACGAGGATTTCGCCCGAGTTGCGGGCGGAGAGAATTTTAGAGAAGAACGCGGCAAGCGTCAGCGGCACCGCTACATGCGCAAGTTTAATTATCCTGTCGGAAAGTTCAAACGTTATACCTGCACTGGTTGTGGCCGTTGCACGCGGACTTGCATGGCTGGGATCAGTCTGAAAGAAACGATCAACGCCTTGGCCAAGGAGCCGAGATCATGATGACCCTCTCCGTCCATTCGTCGTATGAGGTCAAAGCTGCAACACTGATCCGTACCCGTCAGCTGACGGATCTGGAAAAATATTTCGAGATCCGGCTTCCGAACGGGGAAGATCTCGGTCACCAACCGGGTCAGTTCGTGATGATCTCTATTCCGGGCGTCGGGGAAGCTCCGATTTCCGTCTCCTCTTCCCCCAATAAAAAAGGGGCTTTTGAACTTGTGGTCCGCCGGGCGGGAGTCGTGACGGTTGCCCTGCACGGTATGAAAGAGGGAGACATTGTGGGGATCCGCGGTCCTTTCGGAAAAGGGTTCCCGGAAGACCTTCTCAAGGGGAAAGACCTTCTGATGATCGGAGGAGGTTGTGGGACCATTCCGCTTCATTCTTTGATCACTTTCGTTCTGGATAACCGGGAACGTTTCGGAACGGTCAATATTCTGATGGGGTGCAAATCTCCCGAAATGATGCTTTTTAAGGAAGAATTCGACGAATGGGTAAAAAAACCGAACGTTTTTATGGATATGACCGTGGATCGCGGGGGGCCGGGTTGGAAGGGGAAGGTCGGATTGATCACCAAGCTCATCCCGGACGTGAAGATCGATCCTAAAAAGACCTATGCGGTCGTAGTGGGACCGCCCATTATGTATAAATTTGTGATCCAGGAACTCCTGAAACGCGAGATCCCGGATAACCAGATCATTTTGTCACTGGAGCGGCACATGAAGTGCGGGGTCGGGAAATGCGGGCACTGCCAGATCGGTGACCATTATTGTTGTCAAGATGGTCCCGTTTTTACTTACGCAGACATCAGACACAACATCGAGGCGCTTTGATCATGGGAAAACCGAGAGTTGCTTTTTTTGATTTTGCGTGTTGCGAAGGATGCCAGCTCCAGGTGGCGAATATGGGAGAGATGCTACTGGACGTGCTGGGTGCGATCGATGTGGTAGAGTTCCGGGAAGTGATGTCGGAAAAGGGTGAATACGATGTGGCGATCGTGGAAGGCAGCATCACGACTTCCCATGATATGGAACGTATCAAGAAGATCCGCGAGAAGGCCAAGGTCCTGATCGCCTACGGTTCCTGCGCCACGATCGGCGGCGTGAACGGCATGAAGAATAATTTCGAGCTTGATGATATTCGCAACTATGTTTATCAAAAAGCGGCGAAGTATTTTGATACCATCCCGACGCGTTCGGTTCCCCAGGTCGTTCCGGTCGATTATTTTGTGCACGGCTGCCCCGTCTATTTGCCCGAATTCGTGAAAGTCCTCAAATGTGCTCTCGCGGGCATTCCTTACCGGGTACCCGATAATGCGGTCTGTGTCGAATGTAAACTGAACGAGAACGAATGCATGTATGACAAGGGGTTGACCTGCCTGGGGCCGGTGACGCGGGCCGGTTGCAATTCCTGGTGCGTGAACAACAACAACATTTGCTACGGGTGCCGGGGCATGGTGACCAATCCGGCCGAGAATGGGGCGAAGGACGTGCTTGCCAAATACAAGATCCCCGTCGAATGGATCGCGAACAAAATGAACATGTACAACAAGGCGCGAGAGCAGGATACAAAGGAGTCTCATGGGCCGCAACATTAATGTCAATGTCGAGTATTTAACGCGCGTCGAGGGGCACGGCAACATTGTCGTGAACGTGAAAGACGGCGTGCTCGAAAAGTGCGAACTGGACATCATCGAATCGCCGCGTTTTTTTGAGGGCATGATCCGAGGCCGTTCGATCTTTGAGGCCCAGCACATCACCTGCCGCATTTGCGGCATTTGCTCCTGCGGGCATACCTTGGCCTCTATCCAGGCCGCTGAGGATGCGATAGGCTTCAAACCTTCCAAACAGACCACAGAGCTCAGGAAATTCCTTCTCCACATGGAGACACTGGACAGCCATATCCTTCATATCTATCTTCTGGTGGCCCCGGACCTTCTTGGCGTGAAGAGCTTTGTTCCGCTTATCAACACCCACAATGAGGTCGTACGCCGTGCACTCCGGATGAAGAAGTGGTGTAATGACGTTTGTGACGTTCTTGTGGGACGTCATGTCCACCCGATCTCTTCGATCGTGGGAGGCTTTACGAAACTTCCGCGTGAAAAAGACCTCGACGCGATGCTCGACATTCTTTATAAAATGCGTCCCGATATGGATGAGACCGTGAAGCTGGCCGCGACGCTCAAATTCCCCCAGTTCGAACGTGAGACCGAATATATCGCTCTCGTGAACGATACGGACGAATATCCGTTCCTCGAAGGCGACATAGGCTCCACGGACGGCAAGCGCTGGAAGAAAAAAGATTACAGACAGGTGACGAACGAATTTATTGTCTCGCATTCCTCGGCGAAATTTTGTAAAGCGAACCGTGATTCTTATATGGCGGGCGCGCTCGCTCGTTTCAATCTGAACCAGAAAAAGCTTCACCCCAAGGCCAAGGCTGTAGCGGATGCCATCGGGATGAAGGGGATCGTGAAGAACCCTTATCTTAATACCGCAGCTCAGTTGATCGAATGTGTTCACTGCCTTGAAGATGCGATCCGGATCCTTGAGGAGTTCAAGAAAAAGGGCGTTGATCAAAGCGAGGCCGTGGTGGTGGGTCTTAATGAGACCGGGAGGATTAAAGTTCATCCCGGGAATGGTGTTGGCGCCGTGGAAGTGCCCCGGGGGATCCTCTTTCATAATTATGAAGTCGACGCCAGGGGCATGATCATGAATGCAAATTGCATCATTCCTACGGGACAGAACATCAATAATATCGAGCATGACATGAAAAAGCTTGTCCCCGAGATCCTGGAAAAGACGGACGAGGAGATCACGCTACTTCTTGAAATGCTTGTTCGTGCTTACGACCCCTGCATTTCCTGCTCCGCGCACTTCCTGAATGTCAAATTCGTTAACCGGTGACGTTCTCGACGTTCTGAAACCCGGTCAAGGCCTCGATCTTTTCCTGACGGTCGGGAATCCTTTTCGCAGCGATGATGGGGTCGGATCCTATCTCGCTTCTTTTCTGATGGATCTTCCGGTCAGGCTTCTCGATGCCGGACAAACGCCGGAGAATATTATCGATGAGGCGACTGAACTGAAACCTTCGAGGGTGATCATCCTGGATGCTGCGGATTTCGGCGGAAAACCCGGCGAGGTTCGGGTGATTTCGGAGGAGGCCATTCCGGAAACCACCCTTACGACGCACATGGTCCCCATGAATGTGGTATCGCGGCTCATCACGGAAAGCACGGGTGCCAAGATCATTTTTATCGGCATCCAGCCGAAGACCGTAACTTTGGGAGAAGGACTTTCTCCTGAAGTGCGGCAAACGGCGGACGAGATCGTGGATGTTATTAAAAGAAATTTTGCACATCTTTAGGGGACAGGCAGTCAAATAATACTTGTCCCCTAAGCGTTGCTCTAGAGAGGTACATCATGCATGAGATGCACGTGATCAAAGATCTTCACCAAGACATCCTGAACCGCACCAAGGAGCACAGCGTTTCCCGTGTCACGAAAGTTTATCTTCGTATGGGTACTTTTACCGAGATCAATGAAGAGATCCTCCGCTATTTTTTCGAATCCCACAGCCAGGGCACGCCGCTTGAAGGCGCGGTGCTTGAAATCGAGAAAAGCCCGACTCGTGAACTCCGGCTCGTTTCCTTCGACGCCGATTAACGTCCATGTGCTACGCCATTCCCGGAAAGGTGAAAGAGATCCTGGAAAAAACCGTCCTCGTTGATTACTTCGGAGAAGAACGCAAAGCGCATAACGAGATCGACGGCCTTGGGGTCGGCGATTACGTTTATGCCCAAGGCGGTTACGTTATCGAAAAACTTCCCGCCCGCGAAGCGGAAGAAATCCTTCACGTTTGGAAAGAGACTTTTTTTGAGCTCCAGGAAGTGGACCTTCGGCTTTCCCGAATAGACCTCGAAATGAAGGGCATCGAACCAAAGACGGCGCGGGTCCTTGATCGGGTCATGGAAGGGAGGCCGCCTGAAAAAGAAGAACTTCTTCAGCTTATCCGCTCCAACGATCCGGCGCATCTAGAACTTATTTTCAAGACAGCCAACTTCCTCCGTCAAAAATATCTCAAAAACGCTTGTTGTGTGCACGGCATTCTCGAGATCTCGAATTATTGCAAGCAAGGCTGCCACTACTGCGGTATTTCGCTTCATCATAAGACGCTGCCACGATACCGAATGGCAAAAGAAGAAATCCTTGCGGCGGCCAAAGAGGCGGTCGAGCGCTACGGGTTCAAGGCGCTTGTGCTCCAGAGCGGGGAAGACCCGGGTTATTCCGTGGAGGAGCTTGAGGAGATCATCCGGACGATCAAGCATGAGTTCCCGGCGCTCATTTTTATCAGTTTCGGAGAGATCGGGATCGATAATCTCAAACGGCTTTATGACGCGGGCGCCCGCGGACTTCTTATGCGTTTTGAGACGTCCAATCCGGAGCTTTATTCGGAATTGCATCCGGGCCAGATGCTTGCGACTCGTCTGGAGCATCTCCGAAAAGCCTATGAGATGGGTTATCTTATCATTACCGGGGGGCTGGTCGGGCTGCCGGGCCAGACGCTTGAAGATGTCGTGAATGATCTTTATCTAACCAGGGAATTGCACGCCGAGATGTTCAGTTTTGGACCCTTTCTCCCGAGTCCCGGGACGCCGCTTGGCGGTTTGAAACCGGTAACCGAAAACGAAATGCTCAAGGTTATCGCTGGCGCAAGGCTTGTGGAGCCGACGGAAGCCCGTGTGCTGATCACTACAGCCTTTGAAACTCTGAGCAAAGACGCCAGGCGGAAAGGGCTTATTGCCGGCGGAAATTCTGTGATGCTGAATGTCACACCGCTCCAATACCGGGAGAAATATGCGATCTATCCCGATCGTGCGGGGAAGAGTGAATTGATCCAAACACAGATCGATGAGACAGTAGCGCTCCTCGGTTCCCTGGGTCGTGCGCCCACGGATCTTGGGGCAAAATAGGAGAGGTTTTAGTTATGGAACACAGCCTAGGGCTTCTGACCGTTACGGCCGCTTCCTTGGGGTTCATTCACACACTTGTAGGGCCCGACCATTACGTTCCCTTTACCGTTATCTCCAAAGCTAGGAACTGGTCCCTCGGGAAAACCATGGGGGTTACATTCCTTTGCGGGGTGGGGCATATCCTGAGTTCGGTCGTACTCGGTTTCGTGGGAATCGTTTGTGGGATCGCGGTTTCGAAGCTAGAGTTCATCGAATCCCAGCGCGGGGAGATCGCGGCATGGCTTTTGATCGCTTTCGGGCTTCTTTACATGGTCTGGGGGATCCGGAAGGCGGTCCAGAATAAGCCGCACGTCCATTTGCACGTCCATGCCGATGGGGAAGTTCACCGGCATACCCATGTCCATCAGGAAGGTCATGCCCATCTTCATACCCGCAAAGAAGAACCCAGCCTGACGCCATGGATCCTTTTCACGATCTTTGTGTTCGGCCCGTGCGAACCGCTTATTCCGCTTGTGATGTATCCGGCGGCCAGGAGCAATCTGATCGGTGTATTCTGGGTTGCCACAGCCTTTGGTACGGTGACCATCGCGACCATGATGACCCTGGTAGCCGTCACCCGGTGGGGCATCCAGCTCCTTCCCTTGAAGTTGTTTGAACGCTATATGCACGCCATGGCCGGCGGCACGATTCTCCTTTGCGGCCTAGCGATACGTTTCCTCGGTCTGTAACTTCTTTTGCCCCCCCCCATATTTTAGGGAGCGAAAATCCAGGGGTTTTATATGTGAAATAAATCACAATAAATATTGACCTATTTAATTAATAGACTATATTATCCTTATTAATGTGAACGAGGGAACAATAAATGAAAACCAGTAAAAGCTCCGTCACCCGACTTTATAGCTACCGGGAGGCTCTTTTACGTCTTAAATACCTCGGATTCGTGAAGGTTTTCTCGGAGAACATGGCAGACGCGATCGGGGCGACGGCCGTACAGGTCCGGAAAGATTTCTCGCTTTTTGGTCTCGTGGGGAATAAGCGGGGCGGGTATCAGATCGATGAGCTGATCCAGAAGCTTGATGCGCTTTTGGGCAAGGACAAAAAGTACCCCGTGATCGTGGTCGGAAGCGGCAATATCGGGCGAGCTTTGATGAACTATAAGGGTTTTCTTGCCAGTGATCTTCACATCGCAGCAGCTTTTGACACGGATGAGCAAAAAGTAAATCGTTCTGCCGAGGTGCCGACGCTGCCCTTCGGAGAGCTCAAAGATTTTATCAAAAAAAATAAGATCAAGGTCGGGATCCTTGCGGTTCCCGAGTTGGTCGCTCAGCAGGTGTTGGACCAGATGATGGCCGCGGGGATCAAGGGGGTCTTGAATTTTGCGCCGGTTCGCTTGAATACTCCCGAGAAATTCGTGGTCCATAATGTCAATCTGGGACGGGAGCTTGAAACCATCCTTTATTTTGTGAATGCATGGGATCGTCAGGAGCAACATGAAACCCATAAAGCTTAGAACCAGCATTCTGGCGTCATTTTTGTTTTTGGTGGCCCTCTTGAGCATTTCCATGTCTGTGCTCGGCTTTTCTGTGGTTAAGACCTATATCATGGGCGAGGCCCAAAAGCAGGTGAACCAAAACCTCAAGGCTATTCCGTCTGTTTATGAGAAACAAATTGAGAAAATGGCAACGGCTTTCACTCTTGCGAGGCCTGATACTTCCCTGGAAGACCTCAAGAAGATACTGGGGTTGGATTATTTGTATCAGATCACACCGGTCGATGCGAACAAGTCCCATAGCGAAATCGTTCAAAAAGCTGTAGCAACGCATCGGCCGGCGGGAGGGAAGCGGATCCTTGGAAAAGAAGAACTGCTCTCCATGGGAAAAGAATATTTCGAAAAAGCATTGATCGAGATCAAAACAACGCCGAAAGCGCACCCGCACCCGGACCGGTGGCTGGAAAAAGCTATCGGTCTTGAATACGCGCGACCCTTTGTCGGCCCCGGAGGAGAGATCACAGGGGTTCTTTACGGCGGGAAGATCTTCAATAAGAATTTTCAACTAGTCGATGAGATCTCCGATACCATTTTCGAGAAAAAACTTTACCAAGGGAAACCCGTCGGGACCGTGACCATTTTTCTTGATGACACCCGTGTTACGACCAATGTCCTGAACGATCGCGGGGAACGCGCGATCGGCACTATTGTCTCCGATAGCGTTTACAAAAAAGTCGTCGAAAAAGGGGAAAAGTGGCAGGACCGGGCGTTCGTAGTGACCGATTGGTATCTGACCGCGTATGAACCGATCAAGAACATCCAGGATAAAATTATTGGCATCCGTTACGTCGGGATCCTCGAGAAACCATTTGTGGAATTGCAGCGCAATCTGTTCCTCGCCATTCTCGCCATTATTACTTGCATTACCTTGATCGCTATCGTCCTCTCCGTTGTTTTTTCCAGGTTCCTGACAAATTCGTTCCTGGATATGCTTCACTCGATCAGACGGTTGGCCCACGGGGACCTCCAAAGCAAGGCCCAGGTCCATACAACGATCAAGGAAATAGGACAGCTGACGGAATCTTTCAACCAGATGGCAGACAGGCTTCAAGAAAGGGAGCTTCGTTTAAAGATCACCAATGAACAACTGGCGGCCTTAAATAAAAGCTACCTCGATATGATCGGATTTGTGTCGCATGAGCTGAAGGGTATCCTTGGCTCCATTGTGATGAATGTTTATTCCGTGAAAGATGGTTATTTGGGAGAGTTGAATGCAGCCCAGAAAAAGGCGATCGATGCGGCGGCCAGAAGCCTGGACCACTTTGAAAGCATGGTGAAAAATTATCTCGATCTCTCAAGGATCGAAAAAGGAGAACTCGAGGCACGAAAAGAGAAGATCCTTTTCAAAGAGGCCATTCTTCATCCGGCGATCCAGCATTTTGAAAAACAAAAGCAAGAGAAGAACATGAATCTTGAAGATCATGTTCCCTCTGGCGTTGAACTTGCCGTGGACAAGAGCCTGTTGGGGATCGTCTGCAACAACTTGTTAGGGAATGCCATAAAATACGGGAAACAAGGCGGGAAGATCGTTGTGACGGCCCAGGACAGGCCGGATGATGTTGAATTCCGGTTTTTTAATGAAGGTTGTCCTGTCCCGGCAGAGAAAAAAGAACATCTGTTCAAACGGTTTTCCCGGTTGCCGGGGTCCGAACATATTAAGGGGACGGGCCTGGGCCTTTTTATTATCAAAGAGATCATTGAAAAGCATGGAGGAAAGGTTTGGGTCGAGCCCCAGACGGATGGAAATGTTTTTGCTTTTACATTGCCGAAGGCATGAAATTTCATTTTTAAGCCTAAAGATCTGAGAAAAAGTCGGAGGAAAAGATGTCAGGGGATGCGAGGTCATTGCTAAAAAAGATCAAACAAAAGGCCATTCACGAAAATATTGAAAAGTGGACCGCGTCGACCCGTATCAACATCGGAATGTCGACCTGCGAGATCGCAGCCGGCTCCAAGATCGTTATGGAAACTTTCAGGCGTGAGATCGCCCGGAGAAAGATCCGGGACGTTCATATCGGGCAAAAGGGATGCGTGGGGCGTTGTCATTTGGAGCCGACCGTTGAGGTTTTTCAAGTAGGGCGGCCTCCCTTCAAATACGAGAACGTCGATATCAAGTTGGCCAAAAAAATAGTCCTAAACCATTTGGTCAAGAACAAACCCCTGAAACATCCCAACGGGGAGCACTATTCCGCGAGCGAGGATTGCCTTACCGATAAGTCACGTTTTATATTCGGAGATATCGATTACTTTACCAAGCAGAAAAGGATCGTACTCAGGAATTGCGGCGTGATCGATCCGGAATCTTTGCAGGATTATTTGTGTGTGCGTGGCTACGAAGCTTTGGCAAAGGTCCTGGCGGAGTATTCTCCCGAACGGGTTATCGACGAAGTGTCAAAATCCGGGCTGCGGGGACGCGGAGGGGGCGGTTTCCCAACGGGGACCAAGTGGAAATATGTGGCCGACCAGCAAGCGGACGAAAAATACGTTATTTGCAATGCTGATGAAGGGGATCCCGGTGCCTTTATGGACCGGAGCACCATCGAGGGGGATCCCTTCTCGGTGATCGAGGCTATGACGATAGGAGGTTTTGCCGTCGGTGCCCGCAAGGGGATCGTTTACATACGCGCGGAATATCCCTTGGCGGTCGAACGTCTCAAGGGGGCTATCAGGCAGGCGAGACAACATAATCTTTTAGGAAAAAATATTTTTGGTACCTCCTTCTGTTTTGATATTGAGATCGTGTTGGGTGCCGGAGCATTTGTGTGCGGCGAAGAAACAGCCTTGATCCATTCGATCCAAGGGGAACGCGGGATGCCTCGGATCCGTCCGCCGTATCCGCCCGTCAGGGGATTGTGGGGGAAGCCCACTTTGATCAATAACGTCGAAACGTGGGCGAATATTCCTGTGATCATTTTGGACGGGTATCAATTTTTTGCTTCCATCGGGACTGAGAAAAGCAAAGGAACAAAGGTTTTTGCTTTGGCGGGTAAGGTCAGGAATACGGGGCTTGTGGAAGTACCTATGGGAACGACTTTGGGAGAGATCATTTTTGACATCGGCGGGGGGATCAAAGACGATAAAAGATTCAAAGTAGCGCAAACGGGCGGTCCGTCCGGCGGTTGTTTGCCGGTGCAGTATTTGAATACACCCGTCGACTACGAGTCTTTGGTTGAAGCGGGCTCTATCATGGGTTCCGGCGGACTTATTGTGATGGATGAGACCGATTGCATGGTGGATGTGGCACGGTTCTTTCTTGAATTCACGCAGGATGAGTCTTGCGGAAAATGTACTCCTTGCCGCGAGGGAACAAAGCGGATGCTTGAGATCCTCAACCGGATCACGGCGGGTAAGGGCCAAGCGGGGGATATCGAACGGCTTCAGGATCTGGGCGATACGATCAAAAAGACGTCTCTTTGCGGTTTGGGTCAGACAGCTCCGAATCCGGTCCTGTCAACGATCCGTTTTTTTCGCAGTGAGTATGAAGCTCATATCAAGGAAAAGCGGTGTCCTGCGGTCGTCTGCGGTGAATTATTCGTGGCTTCTTGTCAACACGCGTGTCCCGTGAATGTTGATATCCCACTCTATGTGGGATTGATCCGCCAGGGAAAGATCCGGGAGAGTTTGGCAAAGATCCTGGAACGTAATCCGCTTCCTTCTGTCTGTGGCCGTGTGTGTCATCATCCCTGTGAGGCGAATTGCCGTCGCGGGAAATTGGACGAATCGGTCGCGATCATGAGGCTCAAGCAGTTTGCGGCGGATTACGCGGACAAATACAACGTTCCCCTAAAGACCTGGGAAGGTCCCAAGCGTCCCGAAAAGGTAGCGGTGGTCGGAAGCGGTCCTGCGGGACTTTCCTGCGCTTATCATCTCGCAAAGCGTGGATACTCAGTCACTGTTTTTGAAGCTGAAAAAGTTGTCGGAGGAATGCTGGCGCTCGGGATCCCGGAATACCGGCTGCCGCATAAGATCCTGGACCGGGACATTGAGCGTATTAAAAAAGCCGGGGTGAAGATCAGAACCGGCGTCCGGATCGGCCGGGACATTTCTCTCGAGCAGCTGAAGAAACAGGGTTTCAAGGCGACCTTTCTCGGGATGGGTGCGTGGCAGGAAAAAGGGCTTTCGATCCCAGGCATGGATCTTTCGGGGGTCATGAACAGCCTGATATTTTTAAAATATTGCAGGACCTCAAAAGTGAAAAAGGTCAAAGGTGTTTATGCGATGGCGGCCGGGAAAGAGCCGCTGGTCCTGACCGGGAAAAAAGTAGCGGTGGTCGGAGGAGGAAATGCGGCAACCGATGTAGTCCGTACTGCGCTTCGTTACGGGGCCAAAGAAGTCAATATTGTCTACCGGAGGACTAAGGACGCGATGCCGGCTTTTTCGGAAGAGATCGCGGAGGCAGAACGGGAAGGTGTCCGGATCCATTTCCTGTTGAACCCGATAGCGATCAAAGGCAAAGACGGCAGGGTTTCCGAACTGGATTGTGTGCGCATGCGGCCGGGAGAATTTGATCTTAGCGGGAGAAGGAAAGCGGTTCAGACGGAGGAAAGGGTGTCCCTTTCCGCGGATGTTGTGATCATGGCGATCGGGGCCGAACCGCAGCTTTCCGAGTTCAGGTCGAAAAATTTAAACATGGAAGTGACCAAAGCAGGCACTTTGAAAGTGGATCCGGTGACTTTGGCGACGAATATTCCAGGGATCTTTGCCGGGGGGGATGCTGTTACAGGAGGCGCCACGGTCGTGGAAGCGATCGCAGATGGTGAGCGGGCGGCAGTCTCCATCGATCGTTATTTTAAAGGAGAAGATATGGCGCATGATCGCTTTGTCATACGTGGCACACGGCATGAAGTAACCTATGTAGAGCCCACTGCCGAGGTGGCTGTCCGCTTCCGTCCGGAACCGGCCCGATTACCGGATCATCAACGGATCCGGACTTTTAAAGAAGTGGAGCGGTGTTATTCCAAGAAAAAGGCTTGTGAAGAGGCGGACCGGTGTTTACGCTGCGACCGCAAAGAAATGGTGGAGGTGGAGTCATGAATAAAGAGGCAAAAGTGGTGATCGACGGAATTCCGGTGACCGTGCCAGAAGGCTCTACCATTATGGAAGCGGCCGATCAGATCGGGATACGTATCCCCCGATTGTGTTACCACTCGAAGTTGAGTTCTTTTGGAGGCTGCCGGGTCTGTATCGTAGAAGTCGACGGGATGAAGACGTATCCGCCCGCTTGCGCCACACAGGTGAGGGATGGCATGGTGGTCCGGTCGCATTCGGCGGGGGTACTCAAATCCCGCAAACACATTCTTGAGCTTTTATTAAGCAACCACCCCAAAGATTGCCAGATCTGCGGCAAGAACGGGGATTGTGACCTGCAGGAGCTTTCGGAGCAAATGGGTCTCAAAGAATTTTCCTTTGAAGGAGAGCGAAAGATCTTTCCGGTGGACAACACCTCGCCTTCGGTGGTCCGCGACTCTGAAAAATGTATCCTTTGCGGTAAATGCGTGCGTGTTTGTTCAGAGATCCAGGGAGCGAATGCCCTTACTTTTTCTCATCGCGGATTCAAGACCAACGTGGTTCCCGCTTACGGGATGGGGCTTGGCGAAAGTGTTTGCACGAATTGCGGGCAATGCGTGAACGTTTGTCCCACCGGAGCGCTTGTGGAACGTGACATGACGGACGAAGTATGGCGCAACATTCATGACCCCGAAAAGATCGTGATGGTTCAGATCGCCCCGGCTGTCCGTGTGGCGATCGGTGAAGGTTTTGGGAACGAACCCGGCAAGGACATGACCTACGAAACAGTGACTGCCCTTCGCATGCTGGGCTTTGATTTTATTTTTGACACGCAATTTTCGGCCGACCTTACGATCATTGAAGAGGGAAATGAATTCATCCACCGTTTGAAGAATAACGGAAAATTTCCCATGATCACCTCGTGTTCGCCGGGATGGATCAAATTCTGCGAAACTTTTCACCCGGGATTTCTGGAGAATATCTCGACTTGCAAGTCCCCACAGCAGATGATGGGGGTGCTGATCAAGACTTATTACGCGAAAAAAGCCGGTATCGACCCGGCAAAGATCTATAGCGTAAGTATCATGCCCTGTACCGCCAAGAAATTCGAGGCCGTGCGACCCGAGATGCGATCCAGCGGGTTCCAGGATGTGGATGCTGTCCTGACCACCCGGGAACTGATCAAAATGATCAAAGAGGCGGGGATCGTATTCAACAGCCTCAAAAAGTCCGAATTCGATACCCCAATGGGAGAATCGAGCGGCGCGGCACCCATTTTTGGCGCGACCGGAGGCGTTATGGAAGCAGCGCTCCGGACAGCGTACGAAGTGATCACGGGCAAAGAGCTCCCCAATATCAATTTTACACAGGTCCGGGGCTTGGAAGGCGTCAAAGAAGCGACGATCCCTGTCGACGGTTTGGATGTGAGGGTGGCGGTCACCTCCGGGCTTGTCAACGTGCATAAACTGCTGACGGAGGTCCAGGAGGGAAAGCGGCAATACCACTTCGTTGAGATCATGGCCTGTCCGGGAGGGTGCCTGGGAGGCGGCGGGCAACCTTATCCTCAGGGGGACACCGAAGCTTTGAATACAAGTGTCTACAAAAAACGCGCGGAGGGTCTCTACAATATTGACGAGAAGAAAACGATCCGGAAAGCTCATTTGAATCCCGACATTACCAGGATCTACGAAGAGTTCCTCAAAAAGCCGCTGGGACCCATGTCGCACAAACTACTTCATACTCATTACCATTCGCGAAACCCGCGCGGGGTTCCGACGAACGTTAAAGAGGCCATCAATTTGTTTCAGTAACGAGGGAAGAAAGGAAAGATGAAAATGAAAGTTCACGCTCAAAAAAAAGTGATCCCTAATGAATGGCAGGGAAAATTCAAGGAACTTGAGAGATTCATCAGAGCAAAGCCTCCGACAGCGGACAAAAAAGGACATCTGATGGGTGTTCTTCATAAAGTCCAGGAACTCTTTGGACACATCTCCCGCGAAGCCATGGATTTTGTTTCAGAGAAAATGGATGTTCCCACGGCGCACATTTACGGTATGGCAACTTTTTATAATTATTTTTCCCTGAAACCTAAGGCGCGTAACAAGATCCACGTTTGCAAAGGAACGGCCTGTTATGTCGGGGGCGGAGCGCGGATCCTGGAGAAAATGAAAAAGGAGCTCGGGATCGAAGAGGGTGATGTTACGGCAGACGGGATGTTCAGTTTGGATATCACCCGTTGCCTCGGATGTTGCGGCCTTTCGCCTGTGATGCAGGTCAACGATGACGTGCATGTCCGTATGGTGCCGGAAAAAGTCGGCCGGGTTCTGAAAAAATATCGGAAATGCACCGGCCAGTGCAAAAAAAAATCCTCAACAAAGAAGGAGCTTGCGGCCGTCGCTTAGCGGCCCAAAAGAGGAACGACGGATGATCAAAAGAATCCTCATGGTCGATGATGACTTGGATTTTATCGAGGCCTGCCAGAATGTCCTGGAAGCGGAAGGGTATCGAGTGGACCATGAAACCCAGGGGCAGGCAGTTTTTTCAAAGGTTCAGGAAACGCTCCCGGATCTGGTTCTTTTGGATGTTCTCATGCAAAACCAAATGCTGGGCTTTGAAGTTGCGGACAGGATGTTTCGGGAGGAGAAGCTGAAGCATATCCCCGTGATCTTTCTGACGGGATATTTTAAACGTGTGACGATGACGGACAAGGAAAGTAAAATGATCCAGAGCTGGACCAATGTCAAAGGGGTTTTGGACAAACCCGTGAAACCGGCCACCTTGTTGGAGTTGATCCGTCGGGTGGGTTAGTGCTGTGCTCCAGCAGGATTATCAAAACAACAGGGATCATTGACGGAGGAATGGAATGGCCAAGAAGATATTGATCATCGAGGATGATAAGGAGTTTTCAGATGCTGTCGCGGCAATGCTTGCGGCGAAGGGGTATGCCACAGCTACGGCTTACAACGGAACGGACGGATTTGAAAAGGCGCAAGGCGAAAAACCGGACCTGATCTTGCTGGATGTGATGATGACCCGGAAAACAGAAGGTTTTGATGTGGCGCGGCAGCTGAAAAGCCATGAGGTCACATCCCATATTCCTGTGGTAATGGTCACCGGGATCCGGAAGGAATTCAACCTCCCCTTCGGTTTTGAAGCCGATGATCATTGGCTTCCCGTCAAAACAGTATTGGAAAAGCCGGTCAAACCGGAAAAGCTTCTTAAAGCCATCGAGGAAATTTTGAAGTAGAATGACCGGGGTGTTTTAAACGCAGAGATGAAGGGATGGCATCATGGATGAAACCATGCGGGCGAATATCGTCAGCTTGACCGAAAAATGGAAGGATAAAGAAGGTAATCTCATCATGATCCTTCATGAGATCCAGAACCGCTACGGGTACGTGCCGCGCGAAGTTTCGCTCATACTTTCCGAGATCCTGGATGTGCCCCTTGCCCGGATCTATGAAGTGATCACGTTCTATCACTTTTTCCGCCTGACCCCTCCGGGAAAACACACGATCTCTGTTTGTATGGGAACGGCCTGTTATCTTAAAGGGGGTGCCGAAATTATGGCGGAGTTGGAACATCTCCTCTGTGTCAAACCCGGAGAGACGACCAAGGACGGCCAATTCCATTTGGAAATGGTCCGTTGTTTGGGGTGCTGCGGGTTGGCGCCGGTGTTGAAGATCGGGGAGAAGGTTTATGGCGGTGTGAAGAAAAAAGATATCGGCGATATTATCGCGCATTATTCTGAAGAAGCCGAAGCCCAAGTGGCTGCGTGATAGGGAGGAAGTGCCTGCATGAATAAAATGACAAAAAAGGACCTGGAATCCATCAAGCAGAAACACGGCGAGGTCGACCGTAACTGGATCAAGGTAGGTTACAGTACCTGTGGGATCGCGGCTGGGGCCAAGGAAGTCTACGACACGCTCGTCGAGGAAAGCCGTAAGCATAACGCGGATGTGGAGATCAAAAAGTGTGGATGCGTAGGGATGTGTTCGGCGGAACCGCTCATGGAAGTCCATGTCAAGAATATGCCGACGGTGTTTTACGGTAAAGTGGATAAAGAAGTTGCGATCAAGATCATGGAAAAACACGTAGGCGGCAAGATGCTTGTGAACGACCGGATCTACGATCTGAAGCTTAATTGAGGAGTTAGGCGCGATATGGGGAAGACAGTTTTCATTAAAGACACGGCGATTACCGGAAAGGATAAGACGAGGGACTTTTACGGGGTGTTTCTCAACAACCTGAGGGAAAAAGGGTTGGAGAATGAGGTCCAGCTCGTGCGTGTCGCGGATATTGGCATCTACGGACAAGGCATGACTGTCCGGGTGTTGCCGGAAAGCTTTCTCTATACGAACGTCCAGGAAAATGATATCCCGGCGATCGTTCTGGAAAGCGTGATTGGCGGCAAGCCTGTCGAAGGTAAATCGATCACGCAGCCTTCCAAACAGCTTCGTATCGTGCTTCGCAATTGCGGTGTGATCGATCCGGAAAGTATTGAGGATTATATCGCGCGGGATGGATATCAGGCCCTTGCGAAGGTTCTGAGCAGTTATACGCCGGAGAAGGTTGCCCAGGAAATAAAAACCTCCGGGCTTCGTGGCCGCGGCGGCGCCGGGTTCCCAACAGGGCTGAAATGGGACATTACGCGCAAGGCGCCGGGCGATCAGAAATATATCATTTGCAATGGTGACGAAGGTGATCCGGGCGCCTACATGGATCGCAGTGTGTTGGAGGGCGATCCGCATTCCGTGATCGAGGGGATGATCATCGGAGCTTATGCGATCGGTGCTTCCAAAGGGTATTTCTATATTCGCGCGGAATACCCGCTTGCGATCGAGAGGATCGAAAAGGCCATCCAGCAATGCCGCGACCGCGGGATCCTGGGTGAAGGTATTCTGGGCTCGTCTTTTAATTTAGATCTGGAGATCCGGCTTGGCGCCGGGGCTTTCGTGTGCGGTGAAGAAACAGCGCTGATCGCCTCAATCGAAGGGAAGCGCGGTTATCCGAGCCCCCGTCCGCCTTTCCCATCCATTAAAGGGCTTTGGGGAAAACCGACCTGTATCAATAACGTTGAGACGCTGGCGAATATCCCGGTCATTTTTATAAAAGGCGGGGCCTGGTTCGCCGGTATCGGGACCGAAAGCTCCAAGGGGACCAAAGTGTTCGCGGTCACCGGGAAAGTGAAGAATTCAGGTCTTGTGGAGGTCCCCATGGGTACCGCGATCGAAGATATCGTTTATGGGATCTGCGGCGGCGCCATGAGTGGGAAAAACGTCAAAGCGATCCAGACCGGCGGTCCTTCCGGCGGGGTGATCCCAAAAGAATTTTTCCAAACGAAGGTGGATTACGAAAGTTTGCAAAAGATGGGTTCCATCATGGGATCCGGCGGCATGATCGTCATGGATGAGGATGACTGCATGGCGGATATCGCGAAATTCTATTTGGGCTTTTGCGTGGATGAGTCTTGCGGGAAGTGTGCTCCGTGCCGTATCGGCGGGACGCAAATGTTGAGACTTCTCAGGAAAGTCACGGACGGGGAAGGGACTCAAAAAGATCTTGATCAGCTGGAACAGATCTCGATCGCCATGCAAAAAGCGTCGCTCTGCGGCCTGGGGCAAACGGCTCCCAATCCGGTGCTTTCGACATTGCACTATTACCGCGCCGAATATGATGCTCATGTGAACAAGAAAAAGTGTCCGGCCTGCAAGTGTGAAAAATTGATCCGGTTCAGGATTATGAGCGAAAAATGCGTGAAATGCGGTATGTGTTTCAAGGCCTGCCCGGTAGGCGCTATTTCCGGGAATCGTGAAAGCGGTTATCTGATCGATCAGACAAAATGCACCCGTTGCGGTCAATGCTTTGAGGTTTGCAAGCCGCGTGCGATTAGCCGGAGCTAATTCGAGAGTGGAATAAATACCAATTAACAGATTGTCATCCCCGAATGCTTTTATCGGGGATCCAAAAAAATGGATTCCCGCTTTCGCGGGAATGACAGGCATCATCTTAAGGAAACTTTTATGGTTAAAGCCCTTATCAATGGAATCAAGGTCGAAGTCCCTGAGAATACGACGATCTTGGATGCGGCACGGAAAGCGCAGATCAAGATCCCGACGCTTTGCAAGCATCCGGACTCATACCTTCACGCTTCGGGAGCTTGCGGTATTTGTCTTGTGCGGGTTAAAGGATCCAAAAAAATGCTCCGGGCCTGCTGCACACCTCTTGTAGAAGGTATGGATATCATTACCCATGATCCCGAGATCGTGTCGATCCGCCGGACCGTGGTGGAGCTCTTTCTTTCCAACCATCCCAACGAATGTCTGACGTGTGGACGGAACAATAATTGCGAATTGCAGTCTCTTGTGGCGGATTTCGGGATCCGGGAAGAATTTTTCGAAAAAATAGTCAAAGACATCCCCAAGGATGACTCAACCGGCAATATTGTTTTGGAGCCGCGTAAATGCATTAATTGCGGCCGGTGCGTCGATGTTTGCCAAAATGTCCAGGACGTTTGGGCGTTGACCTTTCTTCACCGTGGGTTCAATACTCGGATGGCGCCTGCAGGAGATATCAGCCTCGCGGACTCGCCTTGCGTACGCTGCGGCCAATGTGCTGCCCACTGCCCAACCGGCGCGATCTTTGAAAAAGACGATTCCGTGCTCGCGTGGAGAGCACTTCGCGATCCGGAACAATATTGCGTGGTCCAGATCGCTCCCGCGGTGCGTGTGGCGCTCGGAGAAGCCTTCGGATTTCCACTCGGAGCTAACGTAACGAAAAAGATCTATACGGCGCTCCGGCGCATGGGTTTCAAGGCGATCTTCGATACGAATTTCAGTGCGGATGTCACGATCATGGAAGAAGCGAGTGAATTTATCGAACGATTTACAAATAGAAAAGGCGTGCTGCCCCTGATCACGACCTGCTGTCCTTCATGGGTGGATTTTATGGAAAAATTCCATCATGACATGATCCCGCATTTTTCTTCTACGAAGTCGCCGCATGAAATGATGGGAGTGCTGGTCAAGACCTACTATGCGGAAAAGAACAAGATCGATCCGGCAAAGATGAAGGTGATCTCGGTGATGCCGTGTACGGCCAAGAAATTCGAGATCTCACGCAGCCACGAAATGTCGGCCTCCGGATTCCAGGATGTGGACGTGGTACTCACGACCCGGGAACTCGCCCGTATGATCAAACAGGCGGGGATCGATTTCTCGAATCTTCCGGACGAAGAATGTGACCCCATTCTGGGTGATTACAGCGGTGCCGGGACGATCTTCGGGACGACGGGCGGTGTGATGGAAGCTGCGCTTCGAACGGCTTACGCTTTTATGACGGGAAAAAAACTTCCTAAAGTTGAATTCGAGGATGTCCGGGGCTTAAAAGGCATCAAGGAGACTTCGATCAACATCGAAGGTGCGGAGGTAAAGATCGCTGTTGCGCACGGTTTGGCGAACGTGGAGCATGTGCTTAATCAGGTCCGGAAAGCGCAAAAGGAAGGCAAACCGCTCCCGTATCATTTTATCGAAGTTATGGCCTGCCCGGGCGGCTGCGTGGGCGGTGGCGGGCAGCCCTATGGTGTGACCGATGAATTACGTATTGCGCGCGCCAGGGGTCTTTATTCGGATGATGAGGCCCAAACGGTGCGTTGTTCGCATGAGAACCCGCACGTACAACAACTTTACAAGGAATTTCTCGGGAAACCCTTGGGAGAACATTCCGAACATCTTCTTCACACACGGTATAAAGCCCGTTTGGCGTATCGCAAGTGAGAGTTTCAGGAAAATCCGAGATTTTTTTTAAAAGTTGAGTTAAAATCTTGCAGTCAGAAGAGTGAAGATCTAGAGGTAATAAACGGGGAGGGGGTTGCAGGTGAAAAAGAAAGTTCTTGTGGTGGATGATGACGATGAATTCAGGGACTCCGTGTCGACTTTGTTAAAAGCCCGGGGATATGATGTTGTAATGGCTGAGAGTGGTGAAGAGGGCTTTGAAAAGGCGAAAATGGAAAGACCAGATCTGATCATGCTCGATGTGATGATGGCTCATAATACCGAGGGATTTGATATCGCGCGTCAACTGCATGACGATGCGGAGACCAAAGATGTCCCCGTCATTACGGTGACCGGGATCAGTAAGGCCACCAATATTGGTTTCAAGTATGAACCGGACGAAACTTGGCTGCCGGTCAAAGCGGTTTTGGAAAAACCGGTCAAGCCGGATGTTTTGTTAAAGGCAGTAGAAACACACATCAAGAAATAAAAAAATATCTGAACGGGTTGTTTCAGATCAAATTTTCTGAGGAAGAGGGGCCGCAAGGTTCCTGAAGCCAAGGGAAGGAAAAATCGAAAAATTTCCGGTCCCAGCTTCTTTCCGAAGAAGCTGGGATTTTCGTTTTTATAACGTCCTTAGGGAGGTGATATGGATAAACGCGTTGGATTCGTCGGGATCGTAGTGGAAGATCGGAAGAAGGCCGCGGACAAGGTCAATCATGTGCTCGCGGATTATGGGGATCATATTGTGGCGCGGGTGGGGATCCCGTACCACGAAAAGAACGTTTCGATCATCACCCTTGTAGTGGATATGACGACCGATCAACTCGGAGGCTTGACCGGTAAGCTCGGCGCGCTGGAGGGTGTTTCCGTAAAGTCGGCGCTGACGAAAAACTAGAATAGAGGGGTCAGGCACCTTTTCAGGGACAGGCTCCGTTCTTTTAGAACGGTGCCTGTCCCTCTACAAAAAAGGAGCCAGACTCCGCAAAAGGAGCCATGCAAAACACACCTAAGAGTTTAAGGTTGCAGATCGGGATCTTTGGCCGCACCAACGTCGGGAAGTCGAGTTTTCTCAATGTGGTGGCCGGTCAGGATGTGGCGATCACCTCGCCTGTACCCGGTACGACCACCGATGTTGTCGAAAAGGTCATGGAACTTTTGCCGGTGGGTCCGGTGGTTTTTCTTGATACGGGGGGTATGGATGACGTGTCTGTGTTGGGCGCTAAACGGCTCGAACGGACCCGGAAGATCTTTGACCGGTCGAATGTTTCTCTGCTGATCCTCGAGGCGGATCAATGGACGGAATTTGAAGAGGAAGTGGTCCGCGAAGCGGGGATCCGGAAAAGTCCGCTTATTCTTGTGGTGAATAAGAGCGACCTTAAAACTCCTTCTGATCATTTTCTGCAGGACTTGAAACAAAAGACCCCCAGAGTTCTGATCTGCTCGAGTACGGATCGTTCAAAACGTGACGGCACCGTGAATCTCCTGAAACAATTTTTGCTCGAGGTGTGCCCCGAGGATTTTTTGGCTGCCCCGGCGATGCTGGGAGACATCATGCCGAAAGGAGGGCTGGCGGTGCTGATCATCCCGATCGATTTTGAAGCCCCGAAAGGAAGGATCATTCTGCCGCAAGTCCAGGCGATCCGTGACGCCTTGGACCATGATTCGATGACGCTCGTCGTAAAGGAAAGTGAATATAAGGCTGCCTTGTTGAAATTAAAGACGTCTCCGGACCTTGTGGTCTGCGATTCCCAGGTCGTGGACCGGATGGTGGCGGAGACACCTGCAGGTGTGAAATGCACGACCTTTTCGATCCTTTTGTCGCGGCTCAAAGGAGATATTGCGGAAATGACAAAAGGGGCGCTTGCGATCGACAGGCTCAAAGCGAGCGACAAGATCCTGATCGCCGAATCCTGCAGTCATCATGCCATTGAGGGGGATATCGGTCGCATCAAGATCCCGAAGTGGATCCAGAAGTATCTTGGGTTTGAGGTCGTGGTCGATGTCTGCGCGGGGCGCGATTTTCCGGACGATCTCAAAAATTATAAACTGATCATTCAATGCGGGTCGTGTATGTTAACCCGGAGGGAAACCCTCGCGAGGATCCAGCATGCGAAACGGAAGGGCGTTCCCATCACGAATTACGGGCTTTGTATTTCCTACCTTCAAGGCGTGCTGGAACGTGTTATTGAACCATTCCCGGAGGCGATAGCAGCCTATCGTGACAGTCAAATGAAAACAAGGGAAGTTCTGTCATGACCGCCGAAACTGCTTGGATCGCCGGGCGTATCAAGCAGGATCAGATCAACCGCTATCTCGAGCAGGGCCGCGATTTTATTGATGATGCCGCGATCTGGAAAAAGATCGAAATGGCCCGGGAGCCCGGAGCATCCGTCGTGCGTGCTGTTCTCGCGCGCTCACTTGCCATCCAAACGCTTACGCCGGAAGAGCTCGCGATACTGATCCGAGTGAAGGATCCCGGTATGCTCCGGGAGATGGAGGTTGCGGCTTTTCAGATCAAGAAAAAGGTCTACGACAACCGCATCGTGACTTTCGCACCCCTTTATATGGGAAATTATTGCGTTAATAACTGCGCTTATTGCGGGTTCAAACATGAGAATCTTAAAGCAAAGCGCCGCGTTCTTTCCATGGATGAGATCCGTAAAGAGACCGAGAGCCTGACCGGAAAGATCGGTCACAAGCGCATCATTGCTGTCTACGGGGAGCATCCGCTGACCGGGATCGATTATATCCTTGAGAGCATGAAAACGATCTATGACGTGAAGACGCCGACCAAGCATGGTTATGGCAATATTCGTCGCATCAATGTGAACGCTGCGCCGATGTCAATCGAAGAGCTCACACGCCTCCGTGACGGCGGGCTCGGGACCTATCAGGTATTTCAGGAAACCTATCATCATGAGACCTACGCGAAGCTCCATCCGAAGGGGACGCTCAAATCCGATTATCGCTGGCGGCTTTATGCCATGCACCGCGCAATGGAAGCGGGGATCGATGATGTGGGGATCGGGGTCCTGTTCGGGCTTTATGACTGGCGCTTTGAGGTGATGGCACTCCTTTATCACGCGATCCACCTTGAAGCGAAAATGGGGATTGGGCCGCATACCGTGTCATTCCCGCGCATGGAGCCGGCCCTTAACTCCGAATATGCCGAACATTCTCCCTATAAGGTATCCGACGAGGATTTCAAAAAGATCATTCTGCTCATCCGTCTTGCCATCCCTTACACGGGCATGATCATTACGGCACGTGAGACTGCCCAAATGCGGCGTGATGCGATCGGGCTCGGGATCACACAGACCGATGCCTCCACCAAGATCGGGATCGGAAGTTACAGCGAAGAGGGGAAGGGGCAGGAATCCGAGCGCCAACAGTTCATGCTCGGCGACACGCGAAGCCTGGATGAGTTGGTTCGGGATTTTGCGGAAATGGGGCACATTACTTCGTTTTGCACGGCCGGGTATCGATGCGGCCGGACGGGGAAATGCATCATGGACCTTTTGCGTAGCGGCCAGGAAGGGAAGTTCTGCAAACTGAACGCCGTGCTGACGTTTCAAGAATGGATGGATGATTTTGCGACTCCCACGACGCGCGAAGCGGGGCTCCGGGTGCTCGAAAAAGAGCTCGAAGAGATCAAGACGAGAAATCCCCAGGGTTTCCCCGTCTTTTATCAATTCCTTGAACGTGTCCGCAAGGGAGAGAGGGATCTTTTTCTTTAAGCGCAACGGTCAACGCTCAATGCGCGATGTAAAATCTTTTCGTTGTGCGTTGCGCTTTGCGCGTTGAGCTATCTCCGAGGTGCTAAATTGAAGACATTAGATTCCACCGAAATGCTGCGTTGGCTGAACGAGAAAAACCCAGCTAAGCTCGAGGAGCTTTTCAGGGAAGCGCGTGCGTGTGCCGTCCGGTATGTGGGCCCCAAGGTCTATTTCCGCGGCATCATTGAGTTTAGCAACCTTTGCGTGAAAGATTGTTACTACTGTGGCATCCGGAAGAGCAACGCCAACGCTATCCGTTTCACTATGGATGAAAAGGAGATCCTGGAATGTGCAGAGGCGGCTCATGAAATGGACTATGGTTCCATCGTTCTGCAATCCGGCGAGCGCCAGGACGAGACTTATGTCCGTTTTGTCGAGGATATTCTTCATAAGATCAAAACCGCAACCTCCGGGAAACTTGGGATCACGCTTTCGCTAGGGGAACAGACCGAAGAAACTTATAAGCGATGGTTCAAGGCAGGCGCTCATCGCTATCTTTTGAGGATCGAGACGAGTTCTCCCGTCCTGTACAAAAAGCTTCATCCGGAAGACCATTCTTTCGAAACACGTCGGGAATGCCTCCGGATGCTGCGGAAGATCGGCTATCAGGTCGGAACGGGTGTCATGATCGGGCTGCCGTTCCAGACCCATGAAAATCTGGTCGAGGATATACTGTTTTTTAAAGAAGAAGACATCGACATGGTAGGCATGGGTCCTTATGTCCCGCATGAAGACACACCGCTTGTCCCCGGGGATCATGACCCTGTTGAAAATTTTCGGCTTGGATTGGTGATGATCGCTCTCACACGATTGGTTCTTAAGGACGTGAATATTGCTGCCACGACCGCGCTTCAAACACTGGATCCCTCAGGACGGGAAAAAGGGGTCCAGGCCGGCGCCAATATCATCATGCCGAACATTACACCCACGGATTACCGGAAATTCTATCAGCTTTATGATAATAAACCTTGTCTTGATGAAAACGCCCGTCAGTGCAAGAGCTGTCTTGAGCGCCGTATCCGGGTGGCAGGCGTTGAGATCGGTCAAGGCGAGTGGGGTGATTCGCCGCATTTCCTGAAAAGGAAAAATCCTTAACCAAAAGTATGCAGTATGGAGTATGTCGTTCACCGTAAGATCCCTGTTGTTTCAACTTTGGGC
This sequence comes from uncultured bacterium, assembly GCA_964585045.1. GTDB lineage: Bacteria > Omnitrophota > Omnitrophia > Omnitrophales > Aquincolibacteriaceae > Aquincolibacterium. The sequence goes on along the minus strand of CAZPCF010000002.1, from coordinate 7,414 downwards.
CGAAATGCTTTTCACCTACTACCTACCACATACAACCTACCGTTTTGATAGTATTCTACGCTTGATATCTTCAAAAAATATGATAGAACATAGTGCCGTCAGATCAGCAAAGGCCTGTTTTGAGAACCTGCCCGGTCCCAATACCTATCAATTGGAGCGATAGCGGAAATTGGGGCAGCCCTGGCTGTCCTTGAACAGAAGATAACAAAAGCCAGGACAGCGCAATCCAATGAGGTGGACTATGGATAAAAAAGAGTTCTACGCAAAGTCGGAAAAGATCATCAATGAGACCTTCGAGACCGTCAAAAAGTACGCGAAGGTTGTGGCGGAAAAAACAGGGGAAGCGGCACATGTCACGCGGCTTCTGATCCAGAAAGCGACCCTGGAGCATCAGATGGCGAAGGCCTTCTCCCAGCTGGGCAGTCAGGTCTATCAAACGACGGTGAGGCAGGCAGAAAAGCTCGATCTTGGGGCTCCGGAGATCCAGAAAGTGATCGGGGAGATCAAGAAGCTCGACACCGAACATGGACAGGTCGAGGCGGTGCTTGAAAAAGAACGCAAGGTCAGCGTCGTCAAAGCAGCCAAGCTGAAGGCCGTACGGAAGCGCACGGGCAAGTCTTCGGAATAAAGAGCAGGTTTTAATTTGAGCGCGGGTGGTGAAACTGGCAGACACGCCAGCTTGAGGGGCTGGTTCCGCAAGGAGTGCAGGTTCAAGTCCTGTCCCGCGCATTATTTTGCACAACGCGCAACGGTCTACGCACAACGTCTTAAAATCGTTGAGCGTTGCGCCCAGAATATTGGGCATGATCATGATCCCAGCCTATATTTTTAGGGAATACGATATTCGCGGTATTGCAGGAAAAGAGCTTACCGAAGAGGTCGCGTTGGCGATCGGCAAGGCGTTTGGCACGGTCCTTGCCCGCGAAGGCAAAAAAACCGTTGCGATCGCCCATGACCATCGCTGGAGCTGGGAATTTCTTTTCCGCGGGCTATCGAACGGTCTTCAAAGTTGTGGTCTTACAGTGATCGATGTCGGACTTGCCCCGACGCCGCTTCTTTATTTTTATGTCACGAACAATAAGCTCGACGCCGGGATCTCGGTGACGGGTTCCCACAATCCTCCGGATGAAAATGGGTTCAAATTCCAGCATGCCAGCAGGTCCTTCTACGGAAAAGAAATACAGAATCTCAAACGGCTGATCGATAAAAATGATTTTGCGACCGGCCAAGGCAAAGTTGAACGGCCGGACCATGAGGAAGTCCTCAAAACTTACGAGGATTTTATCGCGAGAGACTTTAGATTCACCAAAAAGCTCAAAGTTGTCCTGGACACCGGCCATGGCATGGGCGGGCTTACGGCGCCGGCACTTATCCGCCGGTTTGGGCATGATGTGACCGTGCTTTATGAAAATCTCGACCCCAAAATGCCGGATCACCAAGCCGATCCGTCGGTTCCCGCAAACCTAAAAGACTTACAGAAAAAAGTCGTCGAGCTCCAGGCGGACATCGGGATCGCATTCGACGGAGATGCAGACCGCATTGGCGTTGTCGATGAAAAAGGGCAGATCATTTTTGGCGATAAACTCCTTCTTCTCTATGCCCGCGAGATCCTTACCCGCAAACCCGGAGCGATCATTATCGGGGACGTAAAAAGTTCCAAGCAGATCTATGATGATATCGCCAAACGCGGCGGAAAACCCCTGATGTGGAAGACAGGACATTCGTTGATCAAGGCCAAGATGAAAGAAACCGGCGCCGAAATGGCGGGCGAGATGAGCGGGCATATGTTCTTTAAAGATCGCTGGCTTGGCTTCGATGACGCGGTCTACGCGGCATGCCGGATTCTCGAGATCCTGGACAAGGCGAACGCGCCGTTCTCGTCGCTTCTTGCCGATGTGCCGCAGCTTGTGAATACGCCGGAGATCCGCTTCGAACTGCCTGAAGAGATCAAATTCAAAGTGATCGCCCAGGTCGTCACGAACCTCAAAAAGAAATATGAAGTTATTGATATTGACGGTGCTCGCGTTCAATTTCCTGACGGATGGGGGCCGGTACGCGCTTCGAACACTCAGCCGGTGCTTGTGATGCGTTTTGAGGCCCAGACCCAGAAGCGCCTTGATGAGATCCGGGCGATCGTGGAGAATGAGCTCAAGACCGTGATGCGTGAGATGAGCTGATGAATCGGGCGGTCCCAATACCGATCAATCGGAGCAGAACGAAGATTGGGGCCGTCCAAGCAACCATTCGGAAAAAGAAGTCAAATGCTTGGGCGGTTATTATGGCAGGCGGGAGCGGCACACGTTTCTGGCCGGAAAGCCGTAGGCATCGCGCCAAGCAATTCCTGAACCTCTTTGGCCCAAAGACATTACTTGAACAAACTTTCGACCGCGTCAAAAAAGTAATACCTCCTTCCCAAATTCTTGTTTTTACCGCGCTGGATAAAGCTGCTTCGACCGCGAAATTGCTTCATATTCCACGTTCGCAAGTGATCGGAGAGCCGGTCGGGCGCAACACCGCACCGTGCGCCGCGTGGGCCGCGTCCCTGATCTTGAAAAAAGACCCCTCAGCGGTCCTGGGTATTTTTCCTGCGGATCATTTTATTAAAGATGAGACCACATTCACGAAAGTTCTTCGGGTCGCTTATGAGCAGGCGGATGAAGAGGGGATGCCTGTGACGCTCGGGATCAAACCTGATCAGCCTCACACGGGGTATGGCTATCTTGAAATAGCCGGAAAAAAAGCCACGGTTCGCAGCACGCCTGTCTTTTTTCTCAAGTGTTTTCATGAAAAACCCCGGCTCGCGTGGGCCCGAGCTTATTTCCGTTCAAAAAAATTCCTCTGGAATTCCGGGATCTTCATTTGGCGTGCGGATTGCCTGCTTGAGACCACGCGCCGTGAGCTTCCTGCTGTTTTTAAGGCGGTCGTAAAGATCGCGGCTGGGGGGATCTCTGCGGCGGTTGTTAAAAAACTTTTTGCCAAAGTTCCGAATATCTCCATCGATTATGGATTGATGGAAAAGCTCTCCGGCGGAATTTTGGCGATCCGGGTCGCGATGGGTTGGAACGATGTCGGAAGTTGGTCAACGCTTAAAGAAGTTCTTCCTGTCAACAAAAAAGGAAATCTTACCATTGGCAACAATATCTTGGTGGAAAGTTCGGGCAATGTTGTGAAAGGATCAGGGCGTTTGATCGCGACCGTGGGTCTCAAGGACCATGTGGTGGTCGACACCGGCGATGCGGTCTTGGTCTGCCCGGTGAACAAAACTGAATCTATCCGTAAAATCGTTATCGAACTTCAGAAAAGGAACATGCATCGTTTTCTTTAAAAAAGGGGAGATCTGTCATGAAGACATCGATCAAGTTCTTAGCTCTGGTTCTTCCGATCCTGATGCTTTCGGGTTGCGTCACAAGCTACTACAAGAATGAAAAAGGCGACGAGTGTAAACGCCGGTATTTCACACCCATGGGGATCACGATAAGCAGTTGCGGTGAGGCGGTGGTGACGGTGGTTCCTTCTATGGCGGCAGGTTCGGGTGGCATTTCGGCTCAACAAACCCAGGGAGGGCCCATTGCCTCAGGCCGCGATCCCGGTGTTTTCGTGCAACCGATCGTTACCCCGGTGCCTGCCGCCCCCCATGAAGCCGAAGAGGAAACCCCGGCTCCGGCCAAAGATGTGCCGATGGGGCCCATCGCAACACTCGGGGAGTGAAGATGTTTCCCGGATGCCGCAAAAAGCAGACGTTTTTCTCCAAAGGCGGTTATCTTCCGGCAAGGTGAGCTCCATCTGAGGGCGCTCGTTGCGTTGAACGAAGGTGTATCACTTAACCAAATATGAAAATTAAATGACTCTCCTTCAAGCGCTCATTTTAGGTATTGTCCAAGGCCTAACGGAATTCCTTCCAATCTCCAGTTCCGGTCATTTGGTGCTTTTTCAAAACCTTTTTGGAATGAAAGAACCGCTACTAGCGTTCGATATTGCTGTGCACGGTGGAACTCTCCTCGCGATCCTGGTGTTCTTTCATAAAGAGATCCTTGATATCCTCAAAGATTTCATACAGAGCATTCAAAAAGCTGTTTCAAAAAAGCCTGCTTTCGCCTCTGACATTCAACCTCCGCATCGAGGCCTTTGGGTCTGTATTCTGATCACGCTCATCCCAACCGGGATCATGGCTGTTTGTTTCAAGCATCTCTTTGTGGCCGCTTTTTCGAAACTTATCTTTGTTGCCGCGGCGTGGTTCGTGATGGGGCTCCTTCTGATCTTAAGCGAACGGTTCCAGAAGGGGCAAAAAGACCTTTCTGTGATCCATTATGGGGACGCGTTCTGGATCGGCCTGGCCCAAGGGATCGCCCTTTTGCCCGGGATCTCGCGTTCGGGTAGCACGATCCTTGCGGGTATGTTGCTGGGGATCAAAAAAGAAGATGCCGCGAAATTCTCATTTCTGATCGCCATTCCCGCAATAACGGGAGCGATCATAATGGACTGGAAAGAAGGGATCCAATATTTCTCAGCGCATGCGGCGATCGTCCTGACCGGATTCTTGGCTGCCGCGGTCACGGGATATTTTGTGATACGTTGGCTTATGGGGCTTATCCGGCAGGGCCGTTTTTTCCTCTTTGGTTATTACTGTATCGCCGCGAGTCTTTTTGCCCTGACCTTTGTCATCCTTTCCTGAAGAAATGAAAACCGTTCGTTGTATCCTCCAAAGAGGTAAAGAACGGCCCGTCAAAAACCGTCATCCCTGGATCTTTTCGGGCGCGATCGACCGGATCGACGAGGGATTCGAGGCCGGCGACCTTGTCCGCGTTCTTTCCGACAAAGAAGAATTCCTCGGAATGGGTTATCTCAATCCCGAATCCCAGATCGTGGTCCGGATGCTGGCTTTTGAGGACGTTCCTGTCGACGAAGCCCTCTTTGACGCAAGGATCGTCCAGGCACTGGAGATTCGGAAAAGATTCATGCCGGGCGGCACAAATACTTATCGCCTGATCCATTCCGAGGGGGATCTTCTACCGGGGCTCGTCGTGGACGTTTATGGGGACTTCTTGGTCGCGGAGTTCAATACAGCCGGGATCGATGCGTGGAAGCCGGTGATCGTAAAATCCCTTCAAAAATATTTCCCCACGCATTCGATTTTTGAACGAAGCGATTCGGATCTCCGCAAATGGGAGGGGCTTAAACGCTCCGTGGGCGTGCTTGCGGGGAAGGAACCTCCAGAGGCGATTGAGGTCCAGGAAAATGGGATTTTCTTTGGTGTGGATATCAAAAGCGGACAGAAGACCGGATTTTTTATCGACCAACGCGAGAGCCGGGAAATCGTAAGGGGGCTGAGCGCCGGCAAACGGGTGCTCAATTGTTTTGCCTACACGGGAGGATTCTCCGTTTACGCAGCCAAGGGCGGGGCAAAAGAAGTTGTGTCCGTAGAATCGTCCGAGCTCGCAGTGGCTATGGGGCGTAAAAATTTTGAAAGGAACGGGCTAAGCGCGGAGCAGAGCGTCTGGGCCCAACAGGACGTGTTTGATTATTTGCGTGCGACGAAAAAAGAATTCGACATGATCATCCTCGATCCGCCGGCCTTTTGTAAAAGTAAAAACCAGGTCCAACATGCCGCGCGCGGTTACAAGGATATCAACCTGCAGGCCTTGAGGCAGCTCCCGAAAGGTGGCCTCCTTTTCACGTTCTCGTGTTCGTCCTACATCACGCCGGATCTTTTTCAAAAGATCATCTTCGGCGCTGCCTCGGACGCCAAACGCAACGTGAGGATCCTCAAAAAAACCTCTCACGCGTTCGATCACCCGATCAACATCTACCATCCGGAAGGGGAATATTTGAAAGGGCTTCTCTGTGAGGTGGATTAATCTCCCGCTTTATTAAAGTGACGGGAAGTAGTATCATCCAACGCGGGTCTAAAAAGGGAGGAACAAAACATGGCAAAGCCGAAACTTTCAAAAGAAGAAATGACCGAACGCATTCAGAAGAAGGCCAAGGAGCTTTGGGAACAAAAAGGATGCGTTCAAAACAAAGATCTTGAGATCTGGCTCGAGGCTGAAAGATTGGTAAAGAGCGGGAAAGCGTAAGAAGGTTAAGGGACTAAAACGACCTTCAAGGTTTGTTTGGCCTCGGTGACGAGGTGGAAACCTTCCTGAGCTTGTTCGAGCGGAAGTCTGTGGGTGATCATGTCCTTCACGGGGATCTTGCCTTTTGCGATCAACTTGATCGCGTTTTTCAGGTCGTCCGGCGCCGCGCCATAAGAAGAAGTTACCGTCATCTCATTCCTCCATAGATCCACGGTTGGGAGCTGAATATCCGTGTCCGGGATCGCGAAGAGCAGGAGAGCGCCTTTCCGGTCAAGGGATTGAAAGGCTTGTTTTACCGCCGGGAGAGCCCCCGTGCAGAGAATGACTTTTTCTGCTTTTAAGGGGGGAAGGTCCTTTGGGTTAAAAACTTCATCAGCGCCGCATTCCTTGGCTTTTCCGCGCCGGCATTCTTCCATATCGGTCGCAATGACCTTGGCCCCATTTAATTTGGCGACCCGGATATTAAGTAAGCCGGAGATCCCGCAGCCCAGGATCAGGACCGTTTGCCCCTTTTTGACGCCAATAGTCTCCTGGCCCCTGAGCGCACAGGCCAGGGGTTCGATCATGGTCCCTTCTTCGTAGGAGACATTCTTCGGCAGGACATAAACCCCATGATCGACATTGATCTTTGGGATCCTGACAAATTCACTGTAACCGCCCGGATCATAATTGCCGGTATGCAGGGTTTCACAGGCCGTAGGATGGCCTTCTTTGCAGTACTTGCATTGGTAGCAGGGAACGTGATGGCTGACAAAGACCCGCTGGCCCACTTTGTATTTCGAAGAGTTTGAGAGGGCGATATCGCCGCTTATTTCATGGCCCAGGATCCGTGGAGCTTTTTTGATCCGGTACCATTCCATGACATCAGTGCCGCAGATCCCGCTCGCCTTGATCTTAACAAGGATCTCACCCTCACCGATCTTGGGGACAGGGTGTTCTTCGAGGCGGATGTCATTATTGCGGTAATAAACGGCGACTTTCATAAGGGGTTTTTTCCGGGTTGATCTTAGGGGACAGGCATTCATTGACGGTCTGTCCCCTCAAGAAGTTATTTTTTGCGAGTCTTAGCGCCGTGTTTAGCCTCAGAGAAGACAGCAAAAGCTTCCTTGGCGGTCGCATTCTGGTGGACAATTGCGTTCAAAGCCTTCGCCATGGGCACGGGATTCGGGTTCTGCCATACGTTCCTTCCGAGATTGATCCCGACCGCGCCCTTTTGCATTCCGTCCGCGACAAATTCCAGCACCTCAAGGTCGGTCTCGCATTTGGGACCCCCGGCCATCACGACCGGCACAGGGCAACCCCGGACGACCTTGTCAAAATCTTTTTCACACCAATAGGTT
>CAZPCF010000001.1:0-37732 GCA_964585045.1 uncultured bacterium | reverse complement strand
GCTGGTTGGGTGTGGAATATTTTTGGGCGAGTTCCTTGGCAAGACGCGCGGCTTTTTCGTTGAGCTCGACCACACAGTCCTCTAGACCGTACTCCGCAAGAACAATGCGATTCGAACCGAACGTGTCGGTCTCGATCACGTCGCAGCCAACTTTGAGAAAACTTTCATGGACGCTCCGGATAGCGTCGGGCTTGGTGATCACCAGATATTCGTTACAGCCGTCCTTGCCGCCGAAATCCTGGGAAGTAAGGTTCAGGGTCTGGAGATTGGTCCCCAACGCCCCGTCGAATACAAGAACCTTCTCATTGAGTTTTTTAAGAAATGGGTGGCTCATAGGTGGGTTATTCTAACCGAGCAACGCACAACGCGCAACGCACAACGTTAAAAAGATTTAAAAAAGTCCAAAAGCCAAGCACAAGATGCATAAACAAGCTCTTACGCTTAGCGTTGCGCCTTGCGCGTTAAGCGCTTTTTATGCGGAAGCCGCGAACTGTTTTTCTGCAGCAGCAATGTGTTCGAGGAAAGAAGCAACAATGGCAATGCCCTGCCCAACCCGAAATGCGGCCGAGGCAAACAGATCAGGCAAGGCCTGCCGTAATGTCGCTGCGGAGATTTGAGATGTTGGAACTGAAGCAAAGTATCTACTTAAAGCTGGGAGAAGAAGAACGGCATATTCCTTGGGAATCTCGGAGCGGACCACCCATTGCCAAGTTACATTTTGGCCGAGACCACTCTCGGGAAAGAAAATGCCAAACCGCACTCCGAAAACAGGGTGGCGGATGACAGATGACGCCAGTTCCCTGGCAACAGTGTTTAATCCTTTATCTTCGATAAATTGCACGCCGCGCAACGCCCCGCGTTTCGAAAGTTCGGTTTTCAATATTCTAAGCTCGGCCTTGTTCGCAGAAACAAGGGTGATCCTGTAATTCTCGCCTGTCACATCCCCAATCGACTCGAATCCTTGCTGAACCGTTTCAATAAAATGGATCAGCCGCGTCTTCATCTCCGAAGAGTAGAACACCACCGGTGCCATGCCGCCGATCTCCCGCTTCAGGATCGCATCGACAAGATCTTTCAAGGAGTCATTGAACATCTGCTCGGCGATCCTGTCCAACGTCTCGCGGCTCAGGTCCTTCTGGCGTAGCACATTTTCAAGCACATCGTAACCCGCCACCTGAACATTCGTATCACTGACCGTCATCGCCGCCATAGCCTCGGGAAGAACGATATTGTTGAAAGTAGTCCAAAGACCCTGGGACACCATCTCCACCCCAGCTTCTCTTACTTCTTCTGTAAATTCGCGGACTAGATTCTTCCCGTCCGGATCTTGACGCAACACCGTCCCCAGCACACCCGCGTAAACTTGCTGCAACCTTGTTTCACTGCGGACAAAACCATAATCGTTCCCCCCGGTATCTTCCTCATCTTCGTTCTCCTGTGCAATAACCGCCTTCATTCTCAAAATGAGATCGTCCACCTGATCCGAAAGACCAGGAAATCCGCGTCCGTCAAAATAATCGTTCAGCTTTTCGGCGGCTTCGACCCCCGGCCCGTTACAAAAATCGAAGATCCGCACCAGATTCAATTTTTTCATCTCGACTTCCTGGATCCCCATTTCTTCAAGGGCCTCCCTGACAAGGTCCCTTTTTTGATCCTTCGTGAAAGCATCCTCCTCTTTTCCGGCGTTTACTGAATCCAACGATTCGGAGCGCACGGTATCAACTTCATCTTTGCTGTTCATCGCCAGCTGCTGGATCCCCAATAACCTGTCCTGCCAGGCCTTGAGGGCCCGGTCGAACCCGACCGGCGGAGCGGAAAATCTCTCTCTACCCTCCTCGACCTTTTCGATCATGTTTGTCACCTGCTCGATCACAAGGTCCGGATCATCACCCACCGCACGGTCCATAAGCGTCGGCTGTTCTATCGAGCCCGCGAACTTGGCTGCATCACGAAACCATTTGAGAGTCGCTATAAGGGCCTCGAACCTTTTATAAATTCTGGATGGCATATTCGGAGTTTTTTCCGTTAGGCTTTCGATCAATTCTATCAACCGTTCTGCCCTGGCGACCGCCTTGGCGGGATCGCTCCATGTTAACGCCTCAATAGCCCTCATATAATTGTCCTCGTAAAGCCGTAGAAAAACCTCCGCGACTTCCTCAGAATTTCTTGGAAAAGCGATCCCTAGTTCCTGGAGCAGGGCGATCGCCAGCTCTTTGGAAAGGATCCGGTCACCGGCTTTTTCCTTGGCAGAAGCTTTCTGGGATCTTGCTTTCTTAATCTTGGGTGCCGGAACAATTTCTTCAACGGCGGCAGGCTCAACTTGAGAAGGCACTTCGGCTCTCTCCGTTTGCAGCTGATCAACAGGTTTGGCTGTTTCTACCAACGGTAGGATGGGCAGGGATACAGGAAGCGGCGTCTCCTGAACTGGCACGATCTCTTCGGGTTTCTTTACCTCGGCGACAGGCTGTGCCTCTGCCGGGCGAGCCTCTTCTTTATCCAACTGCGTCTTTGTCTCAACAGGAATCTTTGCCTCAGACGGTTCGGAGCGCACCTCAGCACGCGCCGCGCGACTTTGTTTACCCATTAACAGATATTGAAAATCCGCGGAGGAATTCAATTTGAAATAGCCTTTTCCATCAAGATAATGCCGGAGGCGGAGGATCGCTTTCCAGGCGACATCGGATATAGCATTCCTGCTTTTTCCTTCTTCTTCCGCGATCTGAGAGATCGTCATCCCCTCCCAATACCGCTTGCGGAGAACCTCGCGCTGTCTCGGTGTCAGCGCCTCGGAATCATCGCCCAAAACTTCATTCAGAACCGCCCGGAGTTCAGGATCCGTACTGTCGAAAAGAAAAGCCGCGTTTCGGAGCCAATCGGCATCATATTTTTTTTCTCGAACTTCCGAACGGGGCTGGGATGATTGCGATTCGTTCAACACAGGGAAAAACGAGATCAAGCTCTTCCCCCGCCGGCTATTCCTGAACTGCCGCAGAAGCGCGGCAGAAAGGCCCGCCATGCCGCTCAACACTGCTTCCGGATCCTCTCTCAGCATTCCGTAAAGCTTTTGAAACGCGACGGCTCCATAATCCGTTTTTATGGAATTCCCTGCATACCGCATGGGCGCTGTGGCAACGGTCCTAATCAGATTAGCTAGCGATGGTTGTTTCCCTTTGGATTTTTCTACCCGTACTTCCGCCCGATTTTTAGAACCGGGACGAATCCGTTCTTCGGTATCCAAAGACGGGGCAGAGCGTTTTCCTGCCTGCTCCTCCTGAGCGAACTTCATGTTCCGTTCCTCGATCGCACCGGGATAATTCGGAAGGATCGCCGGGTCGATCCCTGCTTCACGCAAAGCCGCGGGCCATTTTCCTTTATCTTTGTAAAGTTGCAGCGTTTTCGTATAAATGGCCGATGCTGTCCTCGGCGTCCCGAGTACGCTTTGCACGGTCTTTTTTCCTTCTTCGCTTTTATCCATTTGAATGGATCCGCCGCGCAAATTGATCCCTGCGTCATAAAGCGCCTTTATCACTTCCGGGATTTTAAGTATTTCTTCTTCTGTCCACGCGGGAGTGCGTTTGGTCCACCATTTAAATTGACGGTTCACAACCGCTACTGGATCCGGTTTGGCATCAAGCGCGGGTTTCGTCCATAGCAAATCTTTTTCCCCACGCACCTCGGAACGGACATCGCCTTGCGGCTGCGGCGTGGCACTTCCCGGGCTATCCCCTGCTTCCATGAGAGCCTTTACTCCTTTTAACTCTTCGCTGAACTGACCTATGTTTTCGTAACTATTGGCCTTCACTTTCCGGTGTGCGGCAGTAAGGCGGCTGACGATCTGGCGGTTCAGCGCGGGATCCGATACGAACTTCAGCGTAGGCAATACGCCATCAATTCCTTTCATGTGAATACCATCCGTAGAATCGTAAAGGAGGAATTCTATGCTGGATAGGGGGTTTATTTTTTTCCGGGTATAGTCGATAAGGACAAGCTTGCCGTCGGGGGTGATCATGATATTTTCCGGCTTTATACTCCAAACATCGTAAATGCCTTTTGCTTCGATGTACGCGCCGATGTCGGCCACCCGGATGACGATATCCAGCAATTCGCTGAAATACGCCGCAGGCGGCAGCTTTTTATACCCTTCGAAAATACTGGCGAGGTCCTTCCCCGGGATATAAGGATAAACTATAGCCCCATTCAGTGAAGCATCCCTGCCGTCCCACCCGTTCGAGTCGTCGGCTTTTACCATCCATTCGGCTTGGTATACGCCCTCATAGCCCTTCAACTTTTCCATTACTTTAGGGACGTATGAGCAATGATCTTCATCTTCTTCGGTCAGAAGTTTTCTTATGACGTATAATTTTCCGCTTTCTTCGTCGACAGCAAGGTTTAAAGTAGTGTCGTCGGTAAGATGAAACGAACCCCGGACAGTAAATGTCCTTACCTTCTCGCCTGAACGCAACATTATCCTTTCGGCGACCTTCACTTCCTCGTAATTTCGTACCCGTAGATCCTCGCTCGCCGACCCAATATTCGGGCCCTCAGAGTTTCCTGAACGCAGTTCCGCCCGGACTTCAGAGCGAGACTCGCCTGCCTTCGCAAGGCGGTCCGCGCGACCGGCCGGCAATTCTATTGTCACTACGGCATATGATTGGCCACCCGTGGTGATATTTTCCGCAAAGATCTTCCCCCCGAGGCCTTTGATGGCTTGTCCTACGAATGGCATTGCAATGTTATGATTGAAATGCGAACGCTTTGGATCCAAGACGAACAACTCCTGCATGCCTCGAGCTTCATTTATTTTAAGCTTGCTGTCCGGAATAACACCGGGGCTCAAGATCCTGATCTGGACATTTTCCCGGCCATCGATACCACGGATAGCTTCCGTATCGATGTCCACCTTTTCAAATCCACCGGGTAAAGAAGATGCTTGCTCATTGATCGCACGAAAGCCGTTTGAAATGATCCTTTCGATCGCAAGATGCAGCAACTCTTCGTTCACGAAAACACCGGGCAGCCGCCCAACGGGCGGCCGCGCAACAACCCTGTGCGCCTCCTGTTTGGTTTCCCACGTACGTTGCAAAATCCAAGCAGGCAGATTCAACTCTTGAAAATCCGCTGTTCCTTCCGGCGCCAGATAAGAAGCCATGGCCTTAAAATTAAACTGCCATCTTTTTGCTAGGGCGATGTAATTTCGTTTGATGCCCTCGAACCGGCCGACAGATTCATCACCATAGTTATATATATTTCCAGCCTCTTGAACGCGGGCAATTTCTCCGGCAGAAAATTTTTCGGGATCGATCCGCTCCACTTCCGAACGCAACCCCTGCAAAAGACCATCAACCTCCCGGGTCCATGCAATAAAGGCCTTCTCCCGTTCTTTTGGATCTAGGCCGTTTTCCACCAACCGCCGGAAAATTCGCTGCACTTCCGGAGCTTCTTCCTGCCGTAAACCCGCTGTGACCAAAGTTAGAAATTCTTCATTGGTTTCTTCCGGACGATTTAATTTTTGCATTGCATAAGCAAAAGAGTAATAGAGCCGGGCCTTTTGCAAGAGAGCCTGTTCTAATGCCTTCTCTTTTTCGAAGTCGACGTCCCCTTTCAGGGCCTTGACATAATCCATAAGTTGCAGAAGACCTGCATTATGTATCTGATCCGCTATATCAAGCGGCCCACCGTGTCCCATGATCGCCACCGCCGCCTCAAGTCGATCGCGGCCGTCCAAAACATTTGATGGCGGCAAAGGGGCCGATGGGATGCCGAGAGCATTGCGCTCAAAATCCGGGGGTTCGGACTGCAAATCTGCCTCGGAAGACCCGACATTGTCCGAAACCGGAGGCTCCGAGGCTTTCCGGGAGGCCTCTTCTCCCAGGCGTTTCAAATCATCGATCTTCCGCCCGATCGTGGAACCTATCGTTTTTCTTTTTTCCAAAAGCTCATAGTCGGCGAGCGCCCGCGTGAGCTTTAATTCCTCTTCCGTCAACCCACCCGGTTCAATTTCCGGCATACGATCGGCCAATTCCCTCAGTATGTCATTTAGCGTTATAATGTCCGAGGTGGTTGCCGCTCCGACATACTTTTCAAACAAGCTGATATCATTCTGATTCGTATCCTTATCGAGTAGCCTCTCCCCCTTAAAAATATTTCCGATCAAATACCCGATCCTTTCTTTATAGATACTGGGAGAAACGTCGGGTATTTTTGAGAAGCGGACCCAAACATCAACAAGAACACTCATGAACGCCAAAATATCCTCGGGCTTATCAGATTTTTTCATACTGTCGAACACGAATTGCTCTATGCTCTTTAATTGCGTTTCGGACAAACTATTTTTTGCGGGAAGCGCACCGGATATTTTTGAGAGACGATCCCAGATACCAACAAGGGCGCCCATGAGCGCCAAGATATCCTCGGCCTTATCGAATTTCCCCATGTGATTGATCACGAACTGCTCCATGGCTTTTAATTGCGTTTCGGACGCGGAACGCTCACCGGATATTTTTGAGAGACGATCCCAGATACCAACAAGGGCGCCCATGAGCGCCAAAATATCCTCGGCCTTATCGAATTTCCCCATGTGATTGATCACGACCTGCTCCATGGCTTTTAATTGCGCTTCGGATGATGTATCTATCACCTGGATGAAATGGGCGATCGACTTCAGAAGTTGTTGCCGGGTTCCCTCATTAAAACCGGCCGTAGGAGTTCCCTCAGGAGCCGGCTCAGACCGAACCTCACTGCGCTTTCCTTCCGAAGTCGCACGCAACGTTGTTGTTGTATCGCTCTTAATATCAAAGAGAATCTCGCCCTTCGGGTTGAATATCCGGATCGACATTTGGGGACACTCCGTGACAATAATGTCCCGGATCTCTTTTGCATAGGCATCGTGAGCAATGATCGCGCCGAAAGCTTCCGGAGGGATATTCCGGTCTACCACCACTTCATCAGGATAAGGAGCAGGCCTTGTGATCTGTTCTGCGATCCCAGAGCGATACGTAAAGCCGCCTAGAACCTCACCTTTTGAATCAATATAAGCCTTGTGCATCGTCCCGTTCGCCGCAAAGGCCTCTCCGACCGCGTGAAAATCCTCCTGGTGCCGGCGGACATAAGCAGGATCAAGAATGAATGCCACGTTGTAAAGAGAGTAACCGTTCTTTCCAGACGAAGGGCCATAATTAAGATAGTCCGTACTTGTACCCGCATAACCAAACCGGGGCGACACCATACTGAAGGATATGTATTTCCCGCCGTGACGTGCGCCGTCCTTCAACGAATCTGTTAATGCCGGGAGAACATCCCGGTACGGTTTCAAACCCTCCCTTAAGATGTAGGTTAGCCGGGCCCGCCGATTTGTCCATGGCTCAGAGACCTCTTGTCTTTTCCCCGTCACAAGCAACCCGGCTTCATCAATGCTTGTGATCCTGGAGGATCCTTTTCCGGCAAGATCTATCTTTGTAAGATCGCTTTGTATTTCGTCCGGCGTAACTTCTTCCGACTTAGCAAGTTCTTCTCGTGCGGCTTGCGCCGATTCAAAGACCATTGCAGGAAAACCTACGCTGTTCGCCGCAGCGACATTATCGTTCCGGTCATCAAAAAAGACATATTCACCGTGCTTGATCCCATACTCCTGTTCGAGTTTTTCACTCACCACCTGAAAAACCCTAGAACCATCCCCTTTCCGAAGGCCAAGCTCATAAGAAGGAAAAACGTGATCGGCGAGCGCAAAGACATCCGGGTAATGTTTTTTTAGATATTGGGTATGGAGACGATTGGCGTCGGTCAAAAAGAAGATTTTAGCGCCGGTTTCCCTGGCCTGTTTGATCAGTTCGACCGTTTCGGGTTTCGGCGTAAAGATATCGGTCCAGATCCTGACGAACTCTTCATAGGAAAGAATCCCGATCCCTAACGCACCGCAAAGAGCAGCGTAAAAAGCTTCTGGAGATATTTCATCGCGTTCCAAAGCCTTATAAACATCTGAGGAAACGGACAGGGCAATGATCTCTTCGACGGTCTTGATGCGTACACCGGCATTTATTAACGCCTGAGCCATTTTTTTAAAATCGAGGTCGAAGATCACTCCACCGATGTCGAACACCACCGCCCTGAGAGGTTGCTTCAAGCGCATTTCCGCCCGCGAAGCAGAATGGATCCGTCCTTCGTTGCGCAACGGCGAAGGCGGATCACTGAGATTCGCGCCAGCCATGATCTGAATTCGCCGGATGTTTTCTCGGACATAACGAAGGATATTCCCTTGAACGCTTGCAGACGGGCGATCTTTCTTCAACGCAAGTCTCTTGAGCGAGACTCCGAGATCGATCACGTGCCACTGGAGCGAAGCATATTGGCTTTCTTCAGAAGCTTTGTGAAGATAATGGGTTTTGTAGAGAACTCTGAGAAGCTGATACGCTGCCTGAAAATTTTGCTCCTCGAGCAGAGATCCAAGTTCCCGCATAGCCCTCGAGGTTTCATCACGCCGGTAGCGGTGGATCAAATATTGCGCCTGGGAACTGATCCCTGCTTTTTTGCCCGCAAGAACAATCAACCGCGTCTCAAGTTCTTTTTTGGCAGCTCCGAACATTTCAGTAGCTCTGGCCGTATGTCGCGCTTCAAGTTCGAACATGCCGCCTCTGACGTTCGCGGCAGCATTCCCTTTTTCATCCACATGGCCCCGCGTCAAACTGCCCCGGCGGGCGTTCATGATGAAATCCACCGATTCCCGGATATCTTCCAAATAATATTCCGGGATCTCATCGCCGTCGGTCCTCAAAAGGTCCACGATATAGTCGAGATCATTGATCCGGTCATAGACCTGAGCAAAATCAACTTCCTGATTCAAGAGGATATGGAAAGATCTCCGGACCGCTGTCTTGAGATCCTTAAAAACAAATGGCCTTTTTTCAGGCTGGTAGGTGAAACTGCCGTCTTCAAGGTCTTTCCGGACCCAGACGTCCTGGAAAATAGTCACCGGATTCTGCTCGCCTTTGCCGTCCGGGACTGTTGCCATTTTAAAGTTCTCATAGTCGTAGACCTGGGCAACATCCCCTTCACGTCCGACCACCTGGATCTTCTGGATCGCGGCTTCTCCCAGCGCGCGGCGGATCCGCCAACCATATTCATGAGAAATTTTGAGATAACCGATGCGAATAGCTGTCAGGATGGTCAATAAAGCCGTTGTGTCGATCTTTTGTTCTTGCAGATAAGAAGATGCCTGGAGAAGCTGCGCTTTAAGACGCGCCTTGTAAAGCGCGACGGCTTGCTCATTCAGGCTTCGGAGTCGTCCCGGATCTTTAGCGCGATGAGCTTCGAGAAATTGCTTCTGAAGTCCCGCCATATCTTCTTTGAGCTTCCGGGATTCTGCGGTCAGGGCGATCGTCACTTCTTCCTGCCGGATCCCCAAAGACGGCTTAACCGCATAGTCATTGAGCTTTTGGTAGCGCGTCTGCTCGCCCACGATCCCTTCGCCGACATCCGGACGGATATTTCCGGCGATTTCTCTTAGGACGTCCGCATAATCACGGATCTTCTCCAGAATAAGCGTCTGCTCCTCTTTCGATTCCTCAGTGATCTTTCCCTGCGCGTCCTTCAATGCCAGGAACCATTGGATCAACTCACGGTTATACTGCAGGAATTGCCGGGCCCGCATCCGCGCGCCATTCTTCAGCTCCGTCACCCGGTCAATCTCTGACTGGATCTGATTCTGGCTTCTCACCTCGGATCGAGGTATTTGTAGGGATATGCCTCTCGGAAGCACGCCCGCTGTTGCCTGCGCTGTTTCAACACGCGGCTGGGAGCTGGCATTTTCTGAACCATCCACGAATTTTACGGATTTTACTTTTCTTGACGTACCCTCTACCACCTCGCGTATTCTGCGCACTGCCTCTTCCCAATCCCTACTGACATCAAGATCGGTCAGGTTTATTATCCTGATGTCCGCTTTTTCAGCCGATCCCTCACCTTTTAACTCTTTCCTTATGTATGAATCTTCGTACGTGTCATCAAGGGTGACTATGAAACGCAAAGGGACGACCATTTCTTCCGTGAGAGTGACTTTTTTGTATCCGAGGAGCCTGGAATAAAGAGTGTTTGCGCTCATTTCACCCCTCAACCCGAGAATTATCCTCTTACCGCCTTCTTCATGGGACTTAAAATAAGATGCCCCACACGATACAACTTTGAATGGCAAACCGCTCTCAATCATTTTAATCGTGAGAAAACTCTTACCTTTTCCCGTGTCTCCAGATATCCAAATACCGCCCTTTTTACCGTATTGAACGTAATCGCCATTAACCCATGTATATCCTTCCCTTTCGCGAGATTCAGTTGAGATATCCAATTTCCCCGCTCCTTCGGTCCCCTCCCCCCTCGCTTCCGATCTTATAATTAATCGAATCTCGAGCTCCGAGACTGTGGCATTTCCGACGTCCTTCCTAGCTGGAATATTTCCGCCCGTCATGTGGTAGATGACCTCTTCGGCCTTACCCTCCCCGCTTAATTTCAGGATATCCCGGAGCTTTTCCGGGCCGATCTTTTGGATCAGGCTGTCGTCTTTTTCAATGGCGTTCACGACCCGTATCCGGAAGACGCGTTCCTTCAGATCGAACTTCCACTGGAGAAAGACGGGGAGTTGCAGATTCAGTTTATGGCCGTGGACAATGGCATTTTTTGCCATTTCGTTCAGGATAAACGCTAACTTTCGTTCGTCCGTTTGAAAAAAAGGCCGGCCGTTCGCATCCGCCATCTCGCGCAGTACAAGTTTATCGCCGTCAGGAAAGTGGAAGAGGATATACGCGGCCAGAACGCGGGTTTTTTGCGAAATCCTTTTGTAAAGCTCCGCTCCTGCCTCCGAATCCAGCCAGGCAGGATCTCCCCCTTCAATACGGGCTACTCCTTCCCAACCGTTTTCATAATCCCAAAATGTCTCAAATGTTGTCTTCTGATCCGCATTCAGGTCCAGAGGGATAATATCTGCCTCTCGGACACCCAGAACATCCGGGGGCTCCTTCCCCAAGCCCTTCTTTTGGCGTACCTCCGAGCGGGATGTGGACTGGTTTACGTCCAACGCAGCTCGGATTTTTTTTAAAAGCCCCATGGTCGCGGCGTCTTGTTCCGTAAAAGTATCGCGCGACCCAATATCGGCCATGGCCGCCTCCATGATCACCTTGAATGAAGCTTCGACGGCCTTTCGGGTTTCGACCGGTTCAAGCGGCTCGTTGCGCGAACGTTTCTTTTCTGCCGATCTGATCCGGTCGAGAAGTACAGCCGGGTTACGGGTGATAATAGCCAGGAGCTTTTCGTTATTCTGGCGCCACTGCGTGTAATCCGCTTCTTTGGTCGCAAGGGAAGATCCAAAAATGCCGTAGTATCCCTCCAGATCCCCGTCCTTCCCGTACTTAGCTCTGAATTCTTCCACAGCTTTTATCGCGGAGGAGATTTCTTTCATCTCACGGATGCTCTTAATACCGGTAAAATCCTTAGCATCGAAAGCTGTTAGACGCACGTCAGCTTCTTCGATCAGCTTAATAACTCCGGATTTGTGCGCCTCAAACTTCGCCTTTGCGACCTTCGCCTCGCGTTCCTTCCGTTCCGCTTCCAGTAATTGTCTGGCCTCTTCTTCACGCTGCTTCCGGAAGGCTTCTTCCCTGGCGATCTGTTCGTCTTCCAGTTTTTTCTTTTCCTGTTCCAGCCGGAAGCGCTCTTCGGCAAGGACCTTTTCTTTCGCGATCCTTTCGCCCTCAACTTTCAACACTTCCTGTCTTGCTTGGTCTTCAAGAGCCTGCCGTTCCTCCTTGCTCAGTGAGATCAAACGCCTTGCCTCTTCTTCGGCCCGAAGCTCTTTCGCCCTTCGAGCCTGCTGCACGTGAAAATTGATTTTACTTTGCATCTGGGCCCCAAACACCGACAACCTGGCCGCGATTTCATCGTGCTTTGCGACGGCCACGGCATACTGGTCCGGATCGTGGTTCTTTTGAGCCTGTTGCATAGCTAGACCGGCCGCTCGCTTCAAGTTTTGGATCTCGAGAAGAGCCTTTTGCCGGTCTATTTCTGCATTAGCTGTTACGAGCGCAGATCCGTCTCGCTTAATTTTCGGGCTGGATTGTATCCTTGGTTTTGACTTGGGCTTCGCAGAGGCATCCACGAAATCGTAGGAGATACTCTTACCCTTCTTCGTCGACTTGAGCTTTATGTCGTATTTTTCAAAAATTTCCTGAAGAAGGTCGCCGGGCAGATCTCCCCGGGCGGCCTCGGCTTGCCCTTTACTTTTGATGTACTCCAGAACGAGACGGACACGCTCACGCTCGGGCAGCGTCTTTGGATCAATTTCGTTTGTCCGCATTTCCGCCCGATTTTTTGAATCGGGACGAGTGGAAAACCGCAGCAATGCTTTGGTGTCGATCACCAGTTCTTCGGTAGCCTCCCGGATCTCCACCGGAAGCCCCCGCTCGGCCAGAACGCCTTGGATCTTGTGGACATCCATTCCGAAGAAAGATCCTATCTCTTGAAAAGATAGGGGGTCAAAAAAAGCGTCAAGTTGGTCGGCAACAGTCTCCGCCTCGGCTGACGGAGTGGTAAAAGCAACGTCCCGGAGTTCGACGCCGGGCGCTTTGAAGAAAGCGCTGATCGTTACAAGAAGCTTCAGGAGCGTTTCAACTTTGATGGACCGGAAAAGAAAAGCGCCAAAATAGAACCGGTGGACCCCGTATCTCAACACATGCTTCAAATGGTTCTGTAAAGAGGCCGGAAGCTTTCCGTAGAATATTTCGTCAAGCGCGATCTGCTTTTGGGGGTCCGGGGAACCGTCCGGACCTGTTATGAAGCGTTGAAGCCGGTATTCATCCAATCGTTGTAAGATCAGCCAAAGGGTTTCGAAATTCATCATGCCGGCATAGAAATTGGTTTTGAACTTGGTAATGTATGCGCCTCGGTAAGTGTTCCGGAGATCGGCAAAGGAAAGGATCGTCAGCATTTTGAAAAGCTTCGCCTGATCAACGCCAGGAGGCATGGCCACCATTTTGGCCAAAAGATGGCTTGGGGAAAGCTCACCGAAGAAAAGATTCCCCAGTGCAAACTGGTGAAAAACGAGCCATTCCACCATTTTCATCCGGTCTTTCATGACCTGGGTAGAAAAACCAAGTTTCCTGCGGATGATCGGTCGGATGAGATAAGCCCCGCCGGCCTCGGAATGATCAAATTTAAAAAGAGCCTGTCTGACCTGGAAACTTTCACGGTCTTTCCAGTCCTCAACACGGGAGATCTCCCCGATATTGTGCAGCAGTGCCACGAGATAGAGGAGCTCGCGCCCTTCTCCGGCGGACGCTTCGCTGAACAACTTTTGATATAACTGGAATTCCTGCGCTTCAACAACCCAGCCAAGAGTTCCCTCATTAAACGCCGCCCGGTCCCCTTTTTCGATCCACTCAAGGCAGCGGATCAGATTAAGGAGATGATCGATAATGATCGATCCGTCCCTTTTTTGAAATCCGGCAATCTGTCTTAAAAAAGGAAAGATCTCGAAAAGGACACCGTTTTCTTTGAGTTTCAGGACTTCCTCGTAGACATGGGAACTTTTTTGGAAGACCGGCTTAAGCTGCTCGCTGTATTTCTTCTCGTTCACTTGCGACGCTGGGTCGGACTGATTGAGCGTCATGTCCACGATCCCATCGCGAAGATCCAGTTCGGGAAGCATGGCTATGGTCTCGAAAGTATCCATCATTTCCAAAAGCACCAAACTCAAGTCGTTGAGATGGTGTTCCAAAGAGGTCCACTCCAAACCGTCTTTTTCGGATCCCATGGCGAACTTCAAAATCAACCCGAGCTCCTTTTTCATGGCCTGGTATTCATATGAGAACGGCTCCACCACACTGGCTAGTAGGTCGCCGTTCACAACGCTCAACACATCATCACGGTCCGCCACAAACTCGTCCACATGCTGGTCGAACACCCTACCTCTTTCGTTAAGGTCACCTAACGCCTGGGCGAACCATCCCTTGTTCTCGATCTTTCCATGGCGCCGCAATTCCCATTCCACTCTTTGCTTGGCCGCAATGCTTTTTTTCGCGAACTCTTTCACTTGTTCTTTCGCGGCGTGGGCAAATTTGTGGATCGCCGCAAGCGCCTTCTCTTCCCTTAACTCGCTGCGCGCCTCCGACACCGTTCCGAGACCGGGTCTCAGAATGGGTTCCTCGGGAGAGTCGTCGACCCACGAGAATTTCGCGAGCTCATGAAAGCGATTTTCGATCTGAATTTTCTTGGGCCGGATCGTCTCAAGAAACCATTGTTCCTGCCGCTGGGTGCGAACCCGCCGGACTTTAGTCGCACTTGCGACGGCATAGACGAGCAAAATTTGGACGAGCGCGAAGACTGCAAAGCCTCGAACCAGCGTGGAGCTCTCCTCCATGCCGAAAAGAGCCGACGTAGAAAGACCAAGGACGCTAAAAAAGATGGCGCTTTTGATCAGGTTAGGCATCCGCATCGCTTTTGGCGAGTGACCGCTTTCTATCCCATCAAGCAATGGATCCAGGCTGTCGCTCGCGGCAAGAACCTCCCAGATTTCGGGTCTGCCAAGGATCCATTCCCAATGCGAGATAAAAGGCTCTGCGGTTTTGTCATAAAAATTCGCTTCGGCAACTTCCCGGACAGCGCGGCTCCACTGTTCAACCCTCTCAATTTTCAGCCGCTCTTCCCCCGCGACTGTTTTTTCCTGGATCTGAGAAAGAAGTTCCGAAAACTCCCCTTGCCGTAATTCACTTCGCGGTTCCGATTCAAGGATCCATTTAGTACTACCGTCACTATCATCGGGCGGCGGGTAATCGGCATCATGGTTGGGCAAGAACAATTCACCGTCCTGAACAAAGATCCTGCTCCCCCAATGGGGATTTGTGTTCTTAGGTATATATTTTGTCTGGGAAAGCAGGCCGAGATCCTTCAAGGTAGCGTAGATATTCTTGATGGTTGCATAGGCGCCGGGAGCAAAAATGGTCCGATCCATGCCCGGCTGATTCCCCTCTAAGACATAGACCTGCAACCCGCCAAGTTCCTGGAAATTGTCCGTGATAAGCGCCCGGATCGAGTCCGGACTTTGGGTCGTTCCAAAATGCCCAAGAAAATGTCGGCCACCGGACGGGTCATCAATGATCAAAGCGGCACAGGAACGGGTTCCATCCGTATAAAGCGACTTACTTCTTGGCTTGATCCGGTAAGAGAACATCGGCACATATTCCGCCTCGTTGTCCACCTTGCGAACTTTGGTAACACGGACCACTCTTGCGGCATCAGTAATGAAACGTTTTACCTCCACAGGCGTCGTTGTCATGTATTTCAATTCATTCCACGTTATCCCGGACAACTTGATCCCCAGCAACACCCCGACAGCGATAATCCCCACGATGCCGGCAGCCACGTATTTCGGACGGAGTTGAATCGGCTTGTCCCAGAATGAATCTCGCGCTTCACTGGGCGGTGCCGACTCATTTAAGATCGGTGCCGACCGGGTTGAAACAAATTGCTTCGCCTTATCGGTGGCTAAATGGACTAATGATGAAATAGATGTGCACGATTCCAGGATCGTTGAAATGTCCTCTGGCGAAAGATCCGGATTTTCTATTTTTGATCCGATCCGTTCAAGCGTCGCGGCCAATTCCGCAAAGACCGTATCAAGGCCAAGCTGCTTTTTGAGCTGCTGCCAGACTTCCGGCGTCACAGACCGCCGGCCCCGAAGGATCTTCCTTGAAAATCCTTCGTTCGAAAGCCAGACATAGTTCTTCCCGTCCTTGTTCTGAAGAACGGTGATCGTTTCGCCTCGGAGGATCTTAAGCTTAGCGGTAAGATCTCTTAGACCTTTTTCGATCGCTGCAATATTTTCCCTGCTGTCTGGGGCCAATTCAAGGAGTCCCGCGTTGCCCCTGATCACCATAAGGCTTGACCCGAAATAATGTGGCAGGGCAAAACTCAAGCCTTCCGCGACCACAGCTAAATCCGTTATGGTGTTGCGTGTTTCGGAGCGGATTGGCCGGACATGTGAAGCGGACACATCAGAGGCGACCTCTTTTTCAAAAACAAAATTAATGTGCTGATAACCGCCCGTGATGGGTTCGGTCAAGGCCTTGAGGGAATACCCGAGGGACTTTGGTATCGTGAAATAATAATGCTGGATCGTGCTTTCCTGCGCCTTAAGTCCGTTTAAGAAATAACCTGGGGTAAGAAAGCGGATCTTGGTCACAGGCTTCCTGGATCGCAGAATATCTTTGATATTGGCCTCGATCAGCAAGCCGAACGCTTTCATGCTTCCTTCAACATACGCTTTCAGGGCGGGATCCACCGAGTGCGGCAGGTAGAAGCGCGGCTGAAAAGCACTGACCGTGGGAACCCCATCCAGCACCTGGACCTGGGCGTATCCGACAGGTGTGGTCGTTGGAAGACGGCTCTCGACGACACTGGCGGCCTCATTGATAAAAACAGGGTCCGTGGTAAAAAGAAAGATGTCATAAGTATCTTCCTGCATGAGGAACTCAGGGTCATGAAACCCAAGCCTGAGGTCCTTGAGGCCGATCCCGGAGGAGCTTAAAACAGCAGGAACATCTTTGGTGGTTTTTAAGGTCTTCAGCCAGCGAAGATCGCCATCGGACGCGACGTCTCCTTTATAGAAGGTCAAAGGTTGTTTCGGCCGTCCTTTCCGGCGTTCAACGACTTTCTTGAAAATAGCATCCCCCAGTTTGTTCCCAGCCATTACTTTAAAAACCGTTTTGGGCCCCTGCTTTTCCTTTTCCGCCTCGATCCCTTCAACATAGAAGCCATAAGCAAGCGGGAATTCGCTCCGGGAAATCCTCATTTTCACAGCCCAATCTAGAAAATCCTGCTGGAGCCCGGAATAAGGAATGCTTTCGCTGGCGGTCTTTTTTCCTCGTCTGACGCGATAGGTCAGGGTACGTTCTTCGTCCCACCCTTGGTCGATCCGCAAAAGTGATGCCAAGTACCGCGCCCGTTCTTCTGACACGGGGTGTCGTTCGGATGCGATCAACTTATCAAAAAAGGCCTTAAGCAAAGCGTCTTCTACGACCATTTCACCGAACATCGCCAGCATAAGCTCGTGGTCGAACGGGAAGTTTTTCTTAAACTCCTCCCCGAGTTCAGCCGGACTCATCCGCACTTCAGACCGTACAACACCCGGACGGCTATCGCCGGGAACCCGTCTCACAACCCTGACATCATTTTTATATCTTATGATCTCCGCACTCGGAGGGAATGCCACGCTAAGAACAAATTGGTCCTTGTCTGCCGGCGAGATGCCAGGCCCAACGGCGATCACCTCGATCTCCTGCCGTGTCCTGGGGTCAAAGAGGATAAAATCCCTGTTTAAACGGGTATCAAAATTAAAAACCGTGTTTTTCGTTATCGGCTCAAGAGCCTCGACCAATGAAGCATCGATCCATTTACCCTCAGGAGATCTCAAATTCTTGAGATTTGTCTCCCAGACATTCTTCGGTTGGATGAGGATCCTTTTTTCGGGATGAAATTTGATATGCGACTGGATCTCTCCAGTGCCGTCGAGATAAAAATCCACGAGATCAAGCTGGACACCACAGGTAAAGCCGGCCGGTTTGAAGAAGATGCGGCCCCCCTTCGATCTGAAGATCGCGAACTGTCTTTCCGCGGGCGTATCGACTTTGCCTTTTTCGCCTCGCATCGCAAGGCCTATGATCTTCTTGGTAGCCTCCTTGCCGCGAGCAGCCAGCTCTTCTTTTTGAGCAAGCGTCAGATCAAAATCCAAAGTTCCGACATCAACCGGGATATTCACGATTTTGGCCCAAACATCATCTTCAATGTGGCGGTTGTCGTGCCCGTCAAGGGCGGTATCGATCACAGCGATCGCAATATGGAACGGCGGGAGATATTTCAGAAGGGCCAGGAGCTTGGTAATCCAGGAGGATTTTTTCTTGTGCGGGATCTCCTGAAGCATGAACCCCACCACCGGCTCTCCTTTACTGCCCGCTTTGTCATAAATAAAAAGCGGGAAATTGCTGAGAAGTCCCCCGTCCACGGTGCGGCGCACGGCAAGCGGGAACTTTTTATAGAACCCGAACCATTTATAAACTTCGAAAAAGAACGGGATTCCCATCGACATGCGCACGGCTTCCGCGACTTTAAGGTCCGGCGCTGTCTCCCTGTTCAGGATGAGCATGTTCTTATTGGTAATATCGCTTGTGATAACCGTAAGCGGGATCGGAAGATCCTTGAGCGTCGGCTCGAACCCTAGTTTCTCTTTCATTTTACCGGCGATCCATTTCTCGAACACCAGACCGCGATAGAGCCCGCCAAACACCAGGAAGTTCAGCCACGGCGGGACAATCCCCCACCTCTTGTCTTTGAATTGATTAAAATCTGTGTTGAAAACGATCTCTTTGATCTTAGGATATTCGTAGCCGGCCGCGATCAGGGACGCGGTGATCGCCCCCGCCGAGGTACCGGCCACTTCCTTAAACCACATTTTTTTATTTTCAAGTTCCTCGAGAGCCCCGACATACGCGACACCTTTCGCGCCCCCGCCTTCAAAAACGGAATGAATGAGGGTTTTGCCGGCCAAATATTTTTCAAGTTCAGCCTGCCGCTCAGCATTTTGTGGCGTGGCATTAACGGTAGTGGGTATCTCCGGAACAGTCTGAGCATCATTTTGCCGAGCCTCCGCCCGTGAAAGCGGGACGGATCCGTCCCGTTCTGCAAGCAGACCGGAACGCGCTTTCTCAGACGACAACGGTAAGGCCGCCAATTTTGCGAACGTTTCTTCTCCTCGTTTGACATTGAGTTTCATCTCGATGCCTTCTAAAATATTCAGAGTGTCACGGCCTAGAAAAGTGGTTCCAGGGAACCCCTGCTGTATAAACACTCTCGCAAAAAGAATCATCTGATCCTGGAGTTCTTCCCGTTCTTCCTGATCCGGATACCGGAACCGTTTATAGACTAATGATATTTCTTGATACGGCCCGGGCTCCGGAACAAAGCCCAGAATGGCGTCATCGTGATTCGAAGGGTCGTTGATCTCGGCGTGGTAGATCCGCCGCCCCCCAACGCTGCTGCGAGCGACACCCAAACGCAATACATGATCCCTGATAACAGCATTAAAAATGAAGCCCCCTCGAGACATTTCTGTTACTTTCGCGTGAAACTGATCGGGAGTGACCGCTTTGCCGTTCAGCACTAATTCACGGACTTCTGAGACATCAAACTTCATTGCTCCTTCAGCTTGACCCACCCGCACCTCAGATCGAACAGATGCTGAGCTTTGGCCGGGCTCGACCGATGTTTCATCAAGCACGGCTTCTTTGGGAATGGGGACCTCTTTCGCGGGCAACGCACTACGCTCACCGCTCAGCGATTTTTTCCTTTGTTCTTCACGTTGCGCGTTGCGCGTTGCGCGTTGCGCTCGTTGATCATCAACGAAATTTACAGGAACACTCGCACCAGGTACAAGGGAGGCCGTGGCAGCAGGAAAATTGGCCGTCGCGGTAAAGAGCCTCGCGATGTTGGCTTCGGTAAGTTGATTCTGTTTACCGAGAAGCTGGAGCTTTCCGATGAATTGTTCGAGTCTGGCCGTCCATTTTTCCTTGAGGGCCTGGAACTCTTCGGACTGCCCGGCAAGCTGTTGGTCGATATAACGGGTGTACTTCGAATGCTCTGCGACGCGGCCTTCGGCGGCCAATCGTCGAATAACCGAATCTCTCCAGTCTTTCAAATCGATCTTAGATCGGAATGTCCTCTGTACCGTGTGCTGAGCACTTGGTATTTGGTGCTTAGTACTTGGTGAGATAAGGCGCTCCGTCATTGCCTGGACAAACGCATCGTAGAGATCGACCCTGCCGCTCTTGGGTTTGAAATACTCACGCCATGAGACCTGCCCCTTCATGTAATCAAAATAACGACTATCTTTGGGGATCTCATTGATCCGAGGCGAGACCACTACGTAGGAGATCCCTTGCTCCCTGAATTTCTGAGCGAGACCTTCGGTGTGAAAGCCTCCGGCCACAACAACCATACCGTGTACGGCGTACGGAGTACGGAGTAAATTTTCAATATGCTTCACAAAAACGGCTTCACGTTGAAGAGCGATCGCATAGAAGGAAAAGAAGTCGGCAATAAGGGGTGACCGACACAGGATGAGAATTTTGGCCTGAAGAGAGGGGATATCAGCGCTGGGCACGAAAGAGGCTATTGGATTTTCCACGGGTTCGCCGTACGCCGTACCCCGTACGCCGTACCCTTGAAGTGTTTTCCACTCGCTCCTCGACAATTCAAACTTTGTGAGCTTTTCAAGGATAATGACCTGTTCGCTGAGCGCATTCGTCTCTTTTTCATCCGCGGAAATAAACACCGAGCTTTTGGCCTCTGCGATGGCTTTCTCAAATTCACTGACAAACTCAGCTCCCTGCAGCCGGAGGATCTCCTCATGGTTTTCGATCAGCCCCAGCAACTCCGTGGATATCCCAAGATCGTCTCCCGGGAAGAGCTCTTTCAGGCCCCGGGCAAATTCAACTTTGCCAACATTCCCGGTTTGCAGGGATTGTTTGAGCTCGTTGAATTTCGCTTGGACCTCTTTGTTCACGAGTTTAGGCTGGATCTTTGCAGCGAGTGCTCTGATCTCCCGGTTCAGCGCTGAATTGTCAGGGATGTTTTCATGGCGAAGCCCTTGGATCACGGCATCAAGCGAAGAATAACGTTTGCTGTCAAATCGAAGTGTCTCAACGAGATAGTTTAAAAACCCGGCAAAATCATCCTGTTTTTGACGCCAGTTTTCATAATGCTCATCAAACTCAAGCGCCTTGGGGGCATAATACTTTTTTTTGAGCTCCTGCAGTTTCTCTTTGAGATTTGAAATTTGAGATTTGAGATCGGCCTGCTTTTCAAGGCCCCTGAGGAACGAGGTGATCCCCTTCTGATAGAGATCCCAATCCTCAATGCCCACGTAATCTGTCTGCGTTGGCAAAAGCACGCTCGCGACAGCCGCTCCGGAGAGTTCCCCTGAATCAAGATAACTATTAAAAACTTTAGCGAGCTTTTCCTTATCCGGAAAATTACGAAAAAGTTCTGGATCGAGCTTTCCTTCCGCTCCTTCCAGCGCAACCTGACGGATCCCGTATTTTGACTGGAAGTGCTCGATGAGTTTCATGAGAGATCTCTGGGCATCCGGGACCGCGTGAGCGTCTTGGATGAGCACGACCGTACGGTCGTGCCGGGGAACGGCTAACGGGGAACGGCTAACGCTTGCACCCTCTCGTTCCTCGTTCCCCGTTCCCCGTTCCCCGCGATAAGCTTCACTTATCGTGCCTAGTTCGGGAGGAATGAAAAAAGCAACCTGGAGACCGGAGACCGGAGACTGTAGCAAAAAATTCTGGCCTGCGGTCTGCGATCTTCCGTCTGTAGACTGATAAGCAAATGATTGGGCTGGGAAAGTAAGGATTTCGGAGCAAAGAAAAAGAATGGCCGTGGAGAGAGAAATAGCCCTCAAAAAATGGCCTGCAGATAGTCCTCGGACTGTAGTCTGTGGTCTGTGGTCTGCTCTCATTTGCCTCGGCTCTAACTTGATTTCTAAAATCTTAAGAAAAGGTAACACATAATCAGCCTTCTGCAAGGTGTAGCCTCATTATTTGTTTACAATAATGAACTGACGGAAGGATTTTTAAAGGAGGCAGTAAAGACTTTATGGAAATCTCTGTTGCTATAAATTGAACTAAAAAGCAACTAGCAACTTATAACAGGATATAGCGGCAGGCAGGATTATTTTTTTGAGGACCAGAAAAAGGAATAAATACGGTTCGCGACATCGAAATCGAGTCCTGGGATGGCTCGGAGCTCTTCGATTCCAGCCTGACGAATCTCGTCTATGGAACCGAAGTGACCTAGAAGGATTCGTTTTCGCTTCTCGCCAATACCCGGAATATCATCCAAGGCAGAACGTTCAAGGGCCTTCGATTTGAGCTTACGGTGATATGTGATGGCGAACCGGTGCGCTTCGTCCCGGATCTTTTTCAGAAGGTAGAGGGCCGGAGAATCCGAGGCCATGACAAGCGGCGCCCGGAACTTTGCTGAGTGGAGCCATTCAAACCGTTTGGCGATGGAAATAAGCTCGATCATTGACATCCCCTCCCGCGCGAGCACCTTGGCAGCCGTGTTGAGATGCCCCTTCCCACCGTCGATCATAATGAGGTCCGGGAGAAAATCTTCCCGGCCCTCCCGGATACCCCAAAGCATGCGCGTCAAGGCCTCGGCGATCATGGCGTAGTCATTGATCCCGGAAACGCCTCGGATCCTGTAACGCCGGTACCCGAACTTGTCCGGAAGTTCCCGGTAAAAGCTCACTTTCGATGCCACGGCCTGATCGCCTTGCACGTTCGAGACGTCAAAGCAAACAATGCGCTCGGGGATCCTCTCGAGCTTCAGCCGCTGCTTCAGTTCGATCGTCGCCGAAAGCGAGATGCATTGCCCGGGATTCTTCGGAAGGAAGCGTTTTTTGCGGAGTTTCGAAAGAGCGTCGATCTGTTCCTTGAAAAATTGCGCGTCCTCGAACCGCAGCTCCCGGCTCGCTTTCTCCATCCTGTCATTGAGATACTGGGCAAAGCTTTTTTTGCCACCCCCGAGGAAACGTCTCACTTCATCGATCAAGCGGTCGTATTCCGGTTTCACCTCCGGCTTGATGCACGGGGCAATGCACTGTCCGATATGATGGTAAAGACAGGCCGCCTTGGGAAGCGCCCGGCATTTCCGGATAGGAAACAAATCATTGATCAGGTTCACGGCCTGGTTCAAAAGTTTTGCGTCGGTGTAGGGACCGTAATAGATCGCCCGCTTGTCCGTTTTCTGGCGCGTGATACAGATCCTTGGAAATTTTTCACGCGTGATCTTAAGGAGAGGGAAACTTTTATCGTCCTTGAGATCTTGATTGTAACGGGGCTGATGTTTACGGATCAGGTGCGCCTCGAGAAGCAGCGCGTCGACCTCAGTCGGAGTATCGATGTGATCGATCGCCCTGACCTTGCTCATGAGGACCGCAGTCTTGGGGACTGGCACGGGGACTTTGAAATATGAGCGCACCCTTTTACGGAGTGATTTGGCCTTGCCGATGTAGAGGATCTCGCCCTTGGCATCTTTCATGATGTAGATGCCAGGAGTCAGCGGAAGCTTGTCGACCAGTCTGCGAAGGTTGTTAGGAGGATTTTTTATTTTCACGCTCGCCTAGCACTCCGGGAAACGGGTAACGGGGAACGCTTAGCGAAAAAATCTTTACGTTCCACGTTCACCGTTCCACATTCCCCGAGTTTTTATGCACCATCGATCAATTTTTCCGTTTCGGAGGGATCCGATGCCGGCCGACGCTTTTTCTGGAACCAGGCGAAGGCCTCCTTCACCTCCGGCACACGGCACACAAAGCAAAGCCCAAGATACGAGACCGTCGCAATCAGAATGCTGCCGAACACCTGCACAAGCTGCATACAGATGCCTGTACCGGGGATCCAGAGCTTGAGAAGCTCCCAACTCCCGTAACAAACGACTCCCATCGCCACGGACGCTAGAAGAATTCTCAGAAACGAAAAAACGACCTCACGAAAGGGAAACTCCCCGACTTTTTTAGGATAATAATAGATCAGCTGAGCGAATTGAAGGATCCCGGAAATGGAGG
This sequence comes from uncultured bacterium, assembly GCA_964585045.1. GTDB lineage: Bacteria > Omnitrophota > Omnitrophia > Omnitrophales > Aquincolibacteriaceae > Aquincolibacterium. Next base: position 14,070 of record CAZPCF010000001.1, on the reverse strand, counting down.
TCGCGACCGCGAGTCCCGCTTCCTTGAACGGGATCATCAGAAGCACGCTGAAAACAATATTCGAGAGAAGCGAGATGATCGAGGTCTTCATGGGCGTCTTGGAATCATGGGCCGCATAGTAACCGCTATTCATGATCTTCTGTCCCGCGAACGCGAAAAGACCCAGGGTGTAGCCCAGAAGCACAGCCGCGCTCCTCGCCGTGGAGACCGCGTCGAATTCCCCGCGCTGAAAAAGCATCCGGATGATGGGTTCGCGGAGCACGATCAGCCCGACCGAGGACGGAAGAATGATAAAGAAGATGCTCCGGAGCGCGAACGAAAGCGTTTTCCGGGAAGCTTCTTTCTCGCCCCGGGCGATCTGCTGGCTCATCATGGGAAGGAGTGCGGTCCCCATCGCGAGCGCGAAGATCCCGAGCGGGAACTGCATCAGACGGTTCCCGTACCAGAGGCTCGAGTTCGCCCCCGGTCCGATCATCATCCCGAGCGTCATATCCACGGTGATATTGATCTGCACGACCGCAAAGCTCAAAGTGACCGGCAGAAGCAAGCGCCAGACCTTTTTCAGCCACTCATACCCCATGTCCCAGATCCACCGAAAGCGGAAACCGATCTTAAGAAGCGGTGGAACCTCCACGGCCACGTGCAGAAAGCCGGCAAAGAGGATCGCATATGAGAGCCATCGGATCCTCTCGACATAATCGCCACCCGCCCACGCGGGCACCCAAAGTACCCCAACGATCCAGACAAGATCGAGGATCGGACCACCGAGCGAGGGGGCAAAAAAGTGACGGTGACTGTTCAGGACCCCCATGCCGATCGCATAAAGCGAAATGAACCAGAGATACGGGAAAAGGATCCTGGAAAGATCGAGGGTCAGCATCACGGTCTGGGAATGAAAACCGATCCCGAGGAGGAGGGCCAACAGACCCTCCACCGCAAGAACGAAAACAAAAAGCACGCAAGCCAGAAATGTGACCGTGATGCTGGTAAAGCGGAACGCTTCTTCCTTGCTGATCTTCGCCGAGATCTCGTTATAGACCGGGATGAAAGCACTTGTAAGGCCGCCTTCCCCGACGATGCGGCGGAAAAGGTTGGGCAGCATGAACGCGTAAAGAAAAGCGTCCCACTGCCAACTCGTCCCGAAAGTCTTGGCGCTCACAATATCCCGGAAAAGACCGAGGACCCGGCCGACCAGGGTCATGATCCCTACGACCGCGGCGGCCTTCATCAGGTGCCGCTTCCCCGCGGCGTGGGCGTGGGGAACCTCGTTGACAGGAGCAGCACCCCGTGTTACATTGTCGCCACTTTTTTCACCCAAAGGAGTCATCGAAATGCCCAATATCCGTTCTGCTGCAAAACGTATTCGAAGTGATGCCAAAAAACGTGCAAAGAACCTGGCCGTTCTCTCTGAGCTAAAATCCCTCAGCAAAAAACTGGCTCAGCTCGTCTCAGAGCCCGAAAAAGCCCGGTCGGTAGCTTCTACTCTGGTCGCCTGTTATGACCACGCGGTCACTAAAGGTGTGATCCCGCACGGCCGCGCTGACCGGAGAAAATCCCGCATCGCTCTTTTCCTTGCCAAGATCAAGAAAAAATAGTTCTTCCGCACAACGCTCAACTTAGAAACTGATAACAAGTTCGTTGTGCGTTGCGCGTTGTACGTTATGCACGTAACAAGGAGCATGCGATCTTTGTTACGAAGTATACTCTAAAAGCCACGCTTCCAATCCCGAAACGCCTTCGACTTGTCCGCTCTTGGACTTCCGGTCGATCTGATAGAGTGTTTCCACGGCCGATTCTAGCCGCTCGACGGGAAATCGCCTCAAGGCACTCAAGCGGCTCGGGGACATCCGGAGCTTGGAACCGATCTCCCGTTCGGGAACTCCCGATTTTAAAAGCACGGCCGCCTGCCATAACTGCCGGAGCTGCCAGTGCAGGATCCCGACCAGAGAAAAAAGATCCGCTTCGTAAAGCTCGATCAAGTCGCGAAAAACCTTAAGGGCCCTCGCCGGATCACGGTCCACTAAAGCATTCGTGAGCTTAAAAACGTCCATCTCCGTCCAGTTCTCTTCGAACCGGTTGACCATATCTTCATCGATCTCTTGGCGGTCGTCCGCGAACTGCACAAGCCGTTCAAGGATGGTGTCCAGGAACGTCATCGCATCCCCGCACATGGCGAGGACACGGGCCTTGGCGCCAGAAGTCATGGTTTTGTGATATTGCATGAGCTTTTGTTGAATGAACGCCACGCCTGCCCCACGGGCCTCATCTTTAGCCAAAAGGATCAGTTGCCCCTTGGCCTTAATGAGTTTTTGAAGCTCCGAGGCGCCTTTGAGATCATCCGCTTCCAGAAAAAGCGTCGTCCCTCGCGTGGGATTTTCAAGATAAGCGGCCAGCACTACGAGATCAGACTCCGTTAATGACCCAGCCTCCTGAGCATAGATCACCTGCCCCGATGAGAAGAACGGTAGGGTTCTTGCAGCAGCCAGGACGGTTTCAAGAGGCGTTTCGTCCAGACTGAAAGTCTGATGCGCGAGAGGCCCGCCGTCTTTTTTTTCGATCTCGGCAACAAGGGCCTTGGCTCTTTGGGTTCTGAGGAACGGGTCGCCGGAAATGAGGAACACGTAGGTATTCACAAGTGGCGGTAAAGAAAAGGAATCACCAGTCTTCGACGATGCGATCCACAATGTTGAATGCTAAGCGGTCGACGGCATCCACGGCCGCCTTCTGCTCACCGATCGAAGTAACGTTGGTCACATAATACTCATTGTCCCCTGTAAAGTTCGGCTCTTCCCAGATCAGATCCCCGGTCTTGGCATCCAACAGCTTTAATTTCACCACGATGAAGAGACGGTATTCTTTCACTTCTTCAAGCTGATCGAAGCGCAAGCCTTCCTGCTCGAAGGCTAAAAGTTCGGTTTTGAGGATCGCGTCCGCGTTTTCCTGTTTCGCAACCTTCAGGGTCCCGTCTTGTTGGAGCCGCCGGATCACCGCATTTGTGATATCCATTTCAAGCCCAGGCTGGTACGCGTAGATCTCATCAACATCGAGCTTGTTCTTTACGGTCTCAACATAGATCGTTTTGATATTGCGCGGAAGCACGGTTTTACGGGTATAACTGCAGCCGCCAAGCGCCATCGCCACCACTAAACCCCAAACCCACATCCGTCGCATGTTATTCATAATAAGTCCCCGTTGGTCATTAGGCGCTAAAACGTTCTTTTTCCTTGGAAAGAAAATCATGCCGCGTGGCCAGGTCCGAAAGACGCTGCTCGATGCGGTTCTTTTCGGTCTCAAGATCCTGCTGCATCGCCTTGGAAGTCACGATCGGGATCACTTTGTCAGCTTCTACGATCCGTTTTTCCAGGATCGATCTCTCCTGCTGTTCGATCGCAAGCTCTTCATCGATGACATCAATGAGCTCCGCCTCAACTTCTTTATATTCTTTATATCTCTTGGCGCCTTCGGAGTCGCTAGGGGCTTCTTTCTTCCCAGCATCCCCGAGCGCGACTCCCTGTTCCTGGGCATAAATGCTATAGGAGATCTCAAGCTGCTCCCGCAAGCTCATGGCGTCTTCCCGGAGCTGTTTCTCATCCGGAGCGGGCTCAGCTTTTTCTTTTTTTCCCGCATCCGTTTCTGCGGCCGCAGCGTCGCTCGGAGAAGCTGCGGGGGTCTTCTCCTTGATCATGGCCTCCGTAGCCGCCAACTCGGTTTTGAACCGGTCGAGCTCTTTGGTCTGATTGTCCAAACGATTCAGGAGCACATCCTTCCGGCTCTTTCTGGGGACAACACGACGCGCGCTTTGGACCGCCTCTTCGATGAAAGTGTAGGGAACCTTGACGAATGAAGTGCGAAATTTCATACCTCCGGCGAGCGAAGCCTTCGCGTTCAGGATCTCCAATTCCTTTTCGAGTTTGTTGATCTCCTCAGCTTTCGCCTGGATCATAAGGCTTTCCAGCTCGATCCCTTCCTGAAGTTTTTTGGCTTTTGCGGCAGAGCCCGGTTTCTTCGCAGCATCCGTCAAAGTAACATCCTTGTTCGGAAGCCCGAAGATGAATGCCTTGGCGAGATAGGCCGTGCCCGTGACCGGTTTGGCGAGGGTCCTCAAGGTCTTCCCCTCCCCCTCCTTCGGGTTCAACGTCTCATCCAATTCGGCAAGAAGCTTCGCCTTATTCTTTTCACGATCCTGAATGTCTTGATAACATTTACGAAGGTCCTTTTCCACGCCCTTGACCTGCTTGCGGAGTTTACGCGCGTCCACCTCTTTATTGTCCTCAAGGGACTTCATCATGACCCGCTGTTCCTTCAAAGCCAGTTCCTTATCAAAGGCTGTGGAAAGAGTTTCAACGATGTCCTGCTGGGCCTTGACCTGCTCGCTAAGATGCATTTTTAATTCGAGCAATTCTTCGAAACTCTTCTTTTGAAGGTCACCGGTCTCCACGGTAAATGGATTAAAGGCGGGTTTTTGAGCCGCTTGATTTTCGATCATGGCCTCAAGTTCCTGTTCGGCGGGTTTTCCGAAATATTTTTCATAGAGCGCCATTTTTGCGTCCAACTTTGCCTCCAGAGTCTCTATGTCCTTTTCACGCGCCAAAAGTTTCGGGTCGGTAGGCTTGCTGGGATCTTTTTTCGCGACACCGCGCAGGCGTTTCCGTTTCAATCCGCTTTCGGAACGCTCAGGCGTCAGCAAAGACTGTAGCTCACTGTAACGCTTATAGAGTTTTTCCTTCTTCTCCAGGAGTTCTTTTTTCTTCCGCGAAAGTTTATAAAGTTCTTTCTCATCCATCTGTTGGATCTTTTGAAGCGGAGTCTCGGGCTGTCCCATGAACGGGATCAGGTTCTCCGGTATAAGGTTCTCATAGAACTTTTCATCCGGAACACCCAGCTCGGAGCGCCAGGATGCAAGACGGTCCTTCTCTTCGGCAAGCGCATCACGCTCGGCCTCAAGGGACCCTTGCCAGCGGTCCATGGCCTTTTGAAAATCGGGGGACGTATTATTTTTGAAGCGTTTCTTCTTACGTTCGAGCTCTTTAAATTTCTCATTCAGTTCACGTTCGCGGCGCTTAAGATCCTGTTTGCGGCGCTCCAAGCTCTCGGTCTTGTTCTTATCGATCGCCTTAATACGTTTTTTCATCTCGGCGATCTCTTTTTTAAGCTGCTCCCGCTCGGCTTTCTGACCCGGTCCAAGCGCCTGATATTTTGCCTCCAGGGCCCCCAATTCTTTCTGCAACTCCCCGGCCTTGGCATTAAGGTACTTCACAGGCTCTTGAAGTGAATGAAGTTTTTCCGCGGCCTTCTGGCCCCAATTCGTATCCGGATAGCGCTTCGCAGTATCAGAGTAATAGATCAACGCGCTTGTGAGATAATTATCCTTCTCGTAGTAAAGACCGATCCGATAGTTCTTCTCAGCGTTCAGCTCATCCACTTCCCGGCTGATCTTTTCGGCCTTTTCGGCTTCTTCGGAGCCCGGATATCGTTTGAGATAGCCCTGCGCCTGTCGGGCCGCTTCATCAAGCGCACTTTGGTCACGTGTCTGGCCGGAGGATTTCGCGTAAGAAACCTCGGCCATCTGAAGGCGAGCCTGCTGGAGCAGGCTGCTTTGCGGGTATTGATCGATCAAATTCTGGTAGGCTTCCAGTGAGTCATCAAAATGTCCGGACCTTTGATAGGCAACCCCAAGATTGAATTGGGCCTTGTCCCCGAACGCCCCGTAAGGCGCGGCCTCCACGATCTTTTGGAAAACTTCGATGGCCAGTGGCAAAGACGGGCGGATATCGAGCCCTAGGAGCTTTCCTTTTTTCCCGGAAAGGAACATGGTTCCGATCTGGTACTCACGTTCGATCACTTCCTCAAATCGCTCGCTTTGGGGATAGGATCTGATCAGAGCCTGATAGGCCTTGTGAGCTTCGACATAATCGCCGGTTTCTTCGAAGATCGTCCCGATCCGGTATTGTGCTTCAGGGGCTACCCGGGATTTGGGATACTGTTTGAGGACTATTTTGAATTGTTCGGACGCTTTATCGAGCTTTTTCTCCTTATAAAGGTCCAGGGCATTATCAAAAATATCATCGGCACCGCTTTGAGTCTCAGATTCGGTGTTGATGAACTTCCCCTGCTCGGGAGACCAGACCCAATCCGCAGAGGCGAAAGAGTGCGGGAGGAGCAATATAAAAATGAAGGCAAAAATCTTCGAGATTTTCATAAGTCGTTTACAACCTTCAGGTTAGGAAAATTTGAAGATGCAATATAGCATGCCTCTTCTAATCGGTCAAACAGAAATCCCCCCCTCACGACGGCTCCCTTAGATGAGACGAGGTCCGAAATACCCCTTTCGTCAGGCAGAAGAAGCCCACGACCGGCTACCTGCGCTAAGAGAACGGGTACAACTCACCAGGACAGGCCCATTGCACCTGACGATTTAGAGCTCAATGCTTCTCAGCAAGAAATCATTCAAATTCATCACGGTGTTTTATATAAAACCATGCGATAGACAACTTTTCAGAAGATCGGCACCCAGGTTGCTGATTCCAGAAAAAATTAAAAAACTCTATCGTTTTTTCCAGCACCCTGAAAAAAGGGTCGGCTGGTATGTTCAACAACACACTGCTTGCGATTCTCCGCAAGAAAGGAAATTTGATAAAAATATTTGCCAAATACTTTAGCCTTAATGTTCTTTTATATTCTCTCGACTTCCTGAGTATGGCTCCGCTAGCCAGCATGGTTGCATCCGAAGACGCGACATCAACAGCCTCAACAAAACCGTTTTTTAAAGAATAGTCCGCTAATTTTGTTGCAGGAAGCACCTGATAAATAAAAAACCTGCTCCAGTTTGGTCTTACAAGAGTATTAATCTGTATAGCATCCCATACATGACTTATATTATCACCGGGAAATCCTACGATATTCAAAGTCGCAAACGGGATCCTATATTTTTTTAAGTTCGTGGCACATGAAAAGATCGCGTCATTGCTCAGCTTCTTTTCTAGTAGCCTATTCCTAAGGGCTTCATTGCCGTGCTCGATCCCAAAAAGTAAAAAAGAGCATCCCGTGTCCTTGAGAATGCTTGCGACCTTCTCATTGACCAGATCCGCGCGCATCATGCATATATAGGGTACATTAATTTTAGCTTTATATGCTTCTAGAAACTTTGAAGAATATTCGTCGTCAAGAAAGAAAGTTTCATCAAAAAAGTAGAAGCTCCTCGGCGCATATCGCATCTTGATCCGCAGGAGCTCCTCAATGACTTTTTCTATTGAGCGGAATCTCAGATAGTTTCCATGATCTTTATAAATATTCCTAAAAGCAGGGGCAGTACAAAAAGCACAATTGTATGGACACCCCTTGCTATGTATCACTTCATGCTGCCGGCTTGAATAGATAAAAGGCACCGAACGGTATATCTCCCGGTCCGGAAACGGCAAAGCATCAAGATCGCAAAGGAGACGGAGGGGGTTTTTATGGATCTTTCCGTCTAGTTTGACATTTAAATTTTTGATCGTTGTGTAATCGCGATTTTCTTCCATGGCCTGCATCAGCTCCAACAAAGCATACTCCCCCTCCCCCCTACAAATAATATCAACGCCTTCGTCTTTTAAAATGTCCGTTACAAATGTCGGGTGCGGACCACCGAATACTGTTGTGATTTTATCTCCAAACCGGGCCTTTATTTCTCGGGCGAGCTTTAATTGGCGGTGATGAAAACCTGTCGTGGCATAAAATCCCACAAGGCGCGGCCTCTTTTCCTGGACCTGTTTTAAGATTGTATCTGGGTCGCCCACTGCAATATCCGTCTCAAAACCATGTTGCTTTAAGACTGCGGATATGGACATGATCCCCAGATTCCTCCAGTAATAATTTTGGATGAATAGGATCTTGGTGCGTTTGTTGCTCAGAATCTCTTGCGCCATACTTGTCTCCAGATGAAACAAATGCTCTAAGCGGACATGATTATAAATGCTTTAACAGACACCATAGATATTTCCAAAATTCTTTTCTTTTTTGGATCTTCGATTCACCATGAAGCCTCTTGCGTTCAAAGCTTGGGACTTCCGCGACTATCTTGTTTTGCTGCAGGCACTTCATGACCATCTCTTGCTCGATCGCGAAGGTGTCCTCTTTCAGGCCAAGCGCTAGGGCCGTATTCCGCCTAATAACCCGAAAACCATTCTGAACATCTGTTAATTTCACACCCCATCTTCGATTAATGATCAAGGTGCCCAGGCGATTTCCTGACAATCTCAAAAGATTGTCCCAGTTCCTTGTTCCCAGCTCTTCACTGCCCCCCAAGACTCTTGAAGCTATCACCATATCGCAGTCTTGCTCCTGGATCGATGCCATCAAACGGGGAATGTCCATGGCAACATGAGATTTGTCCGCATCTATGAACAAAATATACTTTCCCCGTGACACTTCCAGCGCTTTTCTGATGCCGGCGCCTTTCCCTCCACGAACACGAATGGTTCTTATCCCAAACCGTTCCGCGATCTTCACGGTATTATCCTCTGAATATCCGTCCACAAGAAACAATTCGTGGGGCTCTCGGAGATGGCCATGGACAACTTCTGAAATTTCCGACAGGACCGATGTGATATTTTGCTCTTCATTTTTTGCCATAATCACCAAGCTCAGTATCGGTGATGATAAGTTCGCGGTTTGATCTTTCGCTAATATCATACGGATAATTCCAACGTTAGATTTCCCGGTTCTTGCTTTGTGAAAAAAAATTTCCGAGCATACGGCCGAATATCGCGGGATAGGCTTCACAGGGGCTCCAGCAGCCGGGGCACTTCCCTTTTTTAATTTCGTCCCTGGCTTGAAGACTGCCCGCATCGTCCCACAATTTTTGAATATCGTAGTCGTAATCGGCCAGATTCCCTAACGGCAAGTCGTGAATACTGCAGGGATAGACCTTGCCGGAAGGATCAATGAAACAGGTCGCATTCAGCGCCTGGCATCCGGCCAAGACCCTGTCCTTACTCAGAAATCTTGAAACTCCTTTTATGTATTCATTCTCCAAAAACATCTTGAAGGGATTTCCCCGTTTGGAAAGGGACAGATATTTTTTAACTTCTGCGGGGTCCAGGCCAGAGGCACCGTCAACTTCCTGATTGTTATAATAATGGGAGGATGCATGAAATAAATTAAAATGAATATCAGAAAGAGAGAACCTAGGGATCGCCTTCTTCAACTCCAAGAGCAATTCATCGATATGTTTGATATTGTATTTCGAGATCGTGCAACTCAAATAATAATATCCGGCGCGAAGCTCTTTTAACTTTTTAAACGCTTCGAGACTCCTCAGAAAACTTCCGGGAACACCGCGCAAGCGGTCATTGAGCTCCTGCGGACCATCGAGGCTCACATTAACTACCGGAGTCAGGCGGGCTCTTAATACTTCCTGTGCCAAAGAGAAAGCCGTATCCGGCAATTGACCGTTCGTTGAGATATGCATGATGACAAGATTTTTTGCGCCCCGTGCGATCACCTTGACGACATCGACAATATCTTCCCTGAGCGTCACCTCACCCCCGGTCAGATCGATCCAACTGAGGCTCGTAAAACCCTTGAATATGCGATCAATTTCATTGATTCCAAGCTCTTTCTGAGGAGGTTTTTTCCAAATGTTACAGATCCGGCACCTTGAATTGCACCCATAGGTCAACGCAAATGTGGCTTTGTAAGGTAATGAGGGCCTGCGAAAATTTGAAATAACGATATTTTTAAAAAGATTGATTTTTTTATACATGGAAGTCAAATAACACTTGGTTTAAGGACGATAACCACTGCGCCCGATGTCGTAACACGAGTCTGCATCATCATAGATTTCTTCAAGATCATTTACGGTCTTTCTGTATCTTACAAAGGCAGACAGATCTTTCACGTATATCTTGATCCCGCCCTCTGGGTTAAGAAGCGTAAAACTTTCCCGCTGCTCAGGCAGCGGCTCAAAATAAACAATATACTCTTTATTTTCCTTAGACTTAATGTCAGCATAGAACATTACATTAAGTACGGCTGAATAAAAATCATACTTCTCGATCAAATAATCAGCTCTCACATAAGCCTGAAAAAGATCAGGGGCATTCAGACAGATCTTCGAGAGCTCTCCTCCTATCAAGTCCTGCTCCGGCACACCTTTTCGTGGAAATAGGTGAACGATACAAAGAACCTCAAAAAAAATCGCTATATAAACAACAGCTTTTTTTCTCATGCTTTTTTACTTTCATCAAAAAATATAGCCGTGACCCCGAAAGCCCGCCTACGATCGTTGGGCACAAACCGATTATCAGGCATATCAAATCAAACGCTATGACTTCAGCAACTTTCTGTAAGCCGTCAACAACATGATTACTGTTTTTAAATTGTTCTTTAAAAAATACGACCATGCCTTTTTACCGTTTTCCGCTTCCCCAGGTGCGGAATACGGAAAGAAGTGAAAGAAATGGAAAACCCGAGTAGATTTTACTGTTAAAAAAAAATCCCTCCACGTCTCAGAAGGATGGCCGATGATAAAATGAGACCAGAAGATCGTAGCGGGCGAGATGATTTGGAGCTTACTTATGATGTCTAATACGTTGTTTACATAATACTTACGGTTCATGAGATGGATAATTTTATCCGACCCTGACTGCAAAGACACATTTAAACTATTAATTTTAAATCTTTTGAACATATCCAGATATTGATCCGGACACCTCTCAAGCCAAAGCGGATTCACATAGCAGAGATCAATAGGAATGCCCGGGAATTCCAGATCAATGGTCTCTATAAGCTCAAAAATAGTTTTGCCGCTGTCAAAACCATAGCTGCCGCAATCATCAGCGACTAAAAACAACCCCATGCCTTCTTTATAACCCTCTTTGATATCAGCCACGATCTCGGAAATTGATCTAGATGACGGATTGCCTCTAGCTTTTTTTATCGAGCAATAGCTGCAATTACTTACGCAGCCTTTCCCGATCTCTACATAAAACTTGTTTTCAAATCTATCCTCCTGTTTTATTTTTTCTAGGCGACCGCGAAAGGCGGGGCTATTCTTTTTGAATTTTTCCAAAAATCGTGCCGTCTTAAAATATATAGCGCTGACCAATCTTTTATATTTTGGAGGCTTTCCGTGGATATAACTGAATATGCTATTATCGAAATATGCCGTGTTAAAAGCATCGAAGGGCTTGTTGGCATTAATCAGTGAGTCGAAATCTGAAAGATCATCGATAACGGTGAGGTGTTTGGAAAGACTTTCCAATTCCAGCCTGTTTATTTTATTAAGACATCCAACCGACACCACCTTTGATGCCTCTTTACGGTTTTTAAGTATCTTATGAAAAATGTTTTTAGAAATATCTATCGTTTCCCTGTGAAAACCGCAGGTATTGACAACGATGATGTCAGCCTCATGCACCTCATCTATAACGTTATATCCATTTCTTGTAAAATATTTAACAAGTCGCGAACTAAGGATTATATTGGATTTGCAGTTCGATTTCGCTGACACCAACAAGACATTATTGCTCATTATGAATTCCCCTAAGAATCATTACTACGCTGCTTGCCAGGGCGACTCTTTTCTAAATAGGAATTATCGATGGTTGGAAGATAGCCAAGGCTTCTCAGCCGTTCCTTCTGCTCTTGTGTTAAATCATCGCCTTTTACAGGCACATTTGCAAAAGTAACGCCTTTAAGAATGTCCTCGAGTTTAGCTTTTAAGGAATTAAAAACATCCGGATAAAGATCTTTAGCATTAACTTCTTCATGCGGGTCTGCTTCCAGATCATAAAGCTGCCATGAATGAAACTGGTTGTTACGCACGATTTTCCACTTTTTACTTGTTAAAACCACCCACATGGCATCTTCTTCATAGAAACTTAAAACATATTCCCTGCTAAAGTCTTTGGGGTTTTTAATAAAGGGCAGGAGGTTCTCGCCCTGCACGTAAGCATCCGTCTGCAATCCTAATGTTGCCATGATCGTGGGGACGATATCGATACTGCTCACAAGCTTTTTGAATACACGGCCTTTCATATATCCGCTGGGGAATTTTACGATCAGAGGAACATTGATGTTCTCTTTGTACCCTCCCTCATAATCATCGCTGTGAGTAAAATAAACGTTGTGCTCACCCAACATCTCCCCATGGTCTGCTGTGACGATTATAAATGTATTATCATAAAGATGAAGGCTCTTTAGGGACGAGACCCATTCCCCTACCTGGGCGTCGGCATAGGAGATGGCGCCATCATACTGTGCAATATAGTACTCCGTGTCCGTAATACCGTTTTCTGCGTTCAACGATGGGATACAACCAATGCCCTTATATTCATCGTCTGATCCGGTGCGCTTAGAAATAGGCCTATGGTTTGGTTTTTTTCTATATTTGTCGTATAGGTACATTGTATTATACGGAGCCGGAGGTCTGTAGGGAGCATGCGTTGCCATATAATGGACATAGATAAGAAACGGGTTCTTCTTTTCTGCTGTCAGTAAATCATTTATGATCCTGCGAGTAACCTCGTGGTCTTTTGTGTCGGCGTATATGTGTACCCGTTGAAAACCGGTCTTTGTATCAACAGGCCCCAAACTGACATTATCAGAGAAGAAACTACAGTCATAGCCTAATGGTCTTAACCTTTGAGCTAAGGTCTTAGCCAAGGGATTCCTTACATTATTCCATGTGCGGACCTGATGAAATGGAGGATAGGTGCCTGTAAGGAGGGATGGAGTGGCTTCGCCCGTCCAGCCTGCTGCGCTAACGGCATCTGTGAACCTTACCCCATCGCTAGCCAGGTTGTCAATATGCGGTGACGTTTTGCGTTGATATCCATAGCAACTAAGATGATCGGGTCGAAGGGCATCTATCGTAATAATAATGATATTGGGATATCGAGTCCCCGCTCTATCTTTAACGATCCTCATAAAAACAAAAAGGAGCAGAGCGCTTGCACCCAAAACAACAATCATCAAGATAGATCTTACATGCCTTCGCATATCGAAGCCGCTTCTCCTTTTTCTCTATCGCCCGTCCATAGATAGTAGTTAAGTAGTGGGAAAAATATGATCGGAACAAAAAAATGGGCCGGTATATAGTTCGCCTTTAGGGGCATTAAAAGAAAGACAACAGAAGTCAGCAATAGCATGCGTCCATAACGATTGCGCCAAGTAAATATAAAAAATATGCTCAGACCCGAAGTGAGGACAAAATAATGATTCAAAATGCTTAGAAAAAATCCAATACTTATGGGCTGATCATAAAGGTTTTCAACAAAAGCCCTTTGAACAGTAGAGACCATGCATAAAAGGCTATGGTCGTGAGATATTGCTATCAAAAATAAACTCAACAAAGCCAACCAGAAAAATAGGAACCAAAAAAGCGCTCTCTTGCGCTGTAAAAGAATTAATGGAAAAAGCACGACTGGAATTAAATGCGGTCGTATGGAAGAAGCCAAGAAAAATAAAAGCGCTGGCATGATATCAGAGATATTCTTTCCGAGCAGAAGATAAAATCCTGCCAAAAACAAAGCCATCATGGGCGTCTCAATGCTCTTTGCAAGTTCGGTTGGTGGATCATACCCCCCCCTATATGCAATGATCAAAAAATAGATGGCCATGAACAGAAGAAGCGGCATGTATTCGAGCAAAGATACCTTATCCCTGCCCCGGAGGAAAACGACCAATTTCCGCAGGATAAGACCTATGCATATAAAGGCGACCAAGATCTCTATCCTGACCGAAAGACCATTGTCTCCAAACAGGGTCATGGCGAACATATTAAGATAAATCGAAGGAGCCCACGGGAATCCGGCAAGCAGGGTATACTTTTCATTATAAAAGGTAGGAAGTATCTGATATCTTACGCTATGCGCGGTCCAGAACTGCCTTAATCCCTCGTTTTCATCAAAGAATCCATAGTAAAATATTTTTTCCCTAAAAATAAAAAAAATGACCGCTATCACCGCCAGATAAACCACGAAAAACTTCTTATCTCCGATCGTAAAAATCTGATTTTGGGTATTGTTAGGAACGCATGTCTTTCCGGCACACAACCCCGTCATCAGGTTTATAACCACCACAATAAAG